>JBDTWC010000092.1:0-7716 GCA_040006875.1 Acidobacteriota bacterium
GATCACCCGCCGCCAGACAGTGCTCGACGGCCAGCCGTTCGGCGCCGCCGGCGCCTACGAGAAGATCGTCGGCACGGTGCACTTCGCGCTCGATCCGAAGGTGCCGCAGAACCTCGGCATCGTCGACCTGGCGCTCGCGCCGCTCGACGCCGCGGGACTGGTGGAGTTCACGGCCGACTTCTACTTGCTGAAGCCGGTTGACCCGGCGCGCGGCAACGGCCGCTTGTTCTACGAGTCGGGCAATCGGGGCACCAAGCGGATCCTCGCCGTCTACCAGAACGGCACCGGGGTCGACGATCCCGCGAGCGCCGCCGACTTCGGGAACGGCGCGCTCATGCGCCAGGGTTTCACGCTGCTGTGGATGGGGTGGCAGTGGGACGTGCCGGCCGGCCGCATGCGCATGGCCATTCCCATTGCCACCGAGCATGGTCAGGCGATCACCGGCCTGGTGCGCGGCAACTTCATTCCCGGCGCCAACGCCACCACCGCGTCGGTGGCCGACCGCGGCCACGACGCGTATCCGGTCGTGAACCCCGATGGACCCGAGCACGTGCTCTACGTACGCACGCTGCCCACCGATCCCCCGGTGGTGGTGGCGCGCCGGCGCTGGCGCTTCAGCGGTCCAGGCACCATCACGATCGACGGCGGCTTCGAGGCCGGACGGATCTACGACGTGGTCTACACCGCGCGCGACCCGCGCGTGGTCGGCGTGGGTCTGGCCGGCACGCGTGATCTCATCAGCTTCTTCAAGCACGCCACCGCGGCCCAGGGCAACCCCTCACCGGGCCTGCGCCACGCCATCGGCTGGGGGGTGTCGCAGACGGGACGCTTCCTGCGCCACTTCGTCTATCAGGGCTTCAACCAAGACGAGCAGGGCCGGATCGTGTTCGACGGCGTGTTCGATCAGGTGGGCGGCGCCGGCCGCGGCAGCTTCAACCACCGCTTCGGCCAGCAGTCGCGCGACCAGCTCCAGCACTTCAACATCCACTACCCGGTCGACATGTTCCCGTTCACCGACGAGGACCAGACCGATCCGGTCACCGGGCTGACCGACGGCCTGCTCACGCGCGCGCGGCGCACGAGCACGGTGCCGAAGTTCTTCCACCTGCTGACCAACTCGGAGTATTTCAACCGCGCCGGCTCGCTCGTGCACACCGACGTGACCGGCACGCGCGACGTGCCGCCGCCCGACACCAGCCGCATCTACCAGATCTCGTCGGCGCCGCACATCGTCGGCGCGTTCCCGCCGGCGCCCTACGCCGACCCGGATTTCGTGGGCCAGGCGGCGATGAATCCGCTGGTCTACGCGCCGGTGATCAGGGCGCTGTTCCGCGCCCTCGATCAGTGGGTGGCCGACGGCATCCCGCCGCCGCCGAGCCGCTATCCGACCCTTGCCGACGGCACGCTGACGACGCCCGACCAGGCCGGATGGCCCAACGTGCCTGGCTTCCCGCTCCCGCAGCATCCGATGGTCACCTACCGGCTCGACTTGGGGCCCGACTGGGCCAAGGGCCGCGTCACGATCGAGCCGCCAAAACTGGGCGCGCCGTTTGCGAGCCTGGTACCGGCGGTGGATGACGCCGGCAACGGCCGCGGGGGCATCCGTTTGCCGCAGATCGCGGTGCCGCTCGCCACGCATACCGGCTGGAACTACCGGCAGCCGTCGATTGGCGCGCCCGACCGACTGGCGAGCGAGATCGGCTCGTACTTGCCGCTGCCCCGCACCCGCGCGGATCGCGAACGCACCGGCGACGGCCGGCCCTCGATTGCGGAACGCTATCCGAGCCGCGACGCGTATCTGGGGCGCATCGCCATGACCGCTGTGGAGCTCGTCCAGCAGCGCTATCTGCTGGCCGATGACGTCGCCGGCATGATCACGCAGGCCGCCGCCCACTACGACTGGGCGACGAGCTCGACGCGATAGGAATACGCGCCGCGCGTGCGGGCTGGCAGCCGGGTTCCGGCGGCCAGGCGGCCGCAGCGGGACGGTGGGGACGAGCCGCCGTCTTTTAGAGCATGAAGCCGACGTCGGTCGTCGAGAAGTTGGCGAGGTTCGGGAACGTGACGGCGAGTTCGCCCGGTGAGGCACCGAACCAGCGGCCCAAGGTGGCGCCGTACTGCGAGGTGCCGATGGTCGGAATCCACGCACCCCGGTCACCTGAGTCGTCGGGACCGCCCAGCGCCAGCACCGGCGTGCGGCCGTAGATACCACCGCGCACTCCGCCACCGAGCACGAACTGCTGGTTGCCCCACGCGTGGTCCGTGCCGCTGCCATTGGGCTGAAAGGTGCGGCCGAAGTCGGACTGGGTGAAGGCGGTGACGTTGTTGGGCAGGCCGATTTCCTCGGTGGCCAGGTAGAACGCGCCCATCGCCGACGACAGCTCGCGCATCAGCGACGAGTGATTGCCGTCCTGCGACGTGTGCGTGTCGAACCCGTTCATCGAGCAAAAGAACACCTGGCGGCCCGGCCCGATCTGCGAGCGCAGCTTGATGAGCTGCGCGACTTGCTTCAACTGCGTGCCCAGGCCGTTGCCGGGAAACACGGTGTTGATCTGGCTGGCGGCGCCGGTGCCGGCCAGCGTCTGCGCCAACTGCAGGCCGTCGGCGAAGGCGTCGTTGGCGGCGGCGCGCAGCGGGTTGCCGCCGTCGAGCGCGAGCATGGCCGCCACCGCGGCCTTGCGCGCATCGGCGGCCGCCGCCGGTGAAAACGACATGCCCGACAGGGCCAGGTTCGCGCCTGGGGGAATCACGTTGGGCGCCCCGCCACCGCTCTGCAGGAACATCGCCGGCGACGACACCGACACCGCGCCGAGGGTGTCATTGACGCCGAAGACGTCGAGGAGACGTCCCCCCCAGCCGCCCGAGGTCACGTTCTGTGAGGTCGCCGTCTGCGCCTGCAACTGCTGGTCGGAGTGTGAGAACAGGTTGGCGGGCGCCTGCAGGCCCTGCTGATACTGCGCTCGGCTCAGCGGCCGCTCGAGCGAGCCGGTGTTGAGCACGATGGCCAGCTTGCCGAGGCCGTAGCCGCTGTTCAACTCGGTCAGGTTGTTGTTCATTGCGCACGGCACACCGCCCGCATCGGTGCCGATCGGCGCCAACAGGCGGCCCGGCGCGAGCGCCACGCCGGCTCTGAGCGAGGTGTAGGCGGCAAAGCTCGCGGTGTCGACCGGCACGACCATGTTGTTGCCGTCGTTGCCGCCGAAGAGAAAGATACAGACCAGGGCCTTGTAGTCGTTGACTGGCGCCGCGCTGGCGTCGGTGACGAACCACGAGCGGGACGGGCCCAGACCGAGCCCGGTCAGGCCGAGCGCCGCCAGGCGCGAGCTCAACCGGAGGAAGTGACGTCGTGCGGGTTTGTGCGTATGCATGTGCGGTCTCTCGTCGGAAGCCAGCAAACTCAGGGAATCACGACGGTCTGGAACGCGGTGGCGGGACCAGCCCCGCACGCGTTGACCGCACGCACACTCAAGACGTAGGTGCCCGGGGGCGCTGCCGCCGCAAAGCCGCGGGCCGACGTCGGCAGCGCGCCGTTGTAGGCCCCGGAAACCACGATCTGGTAGCTCGTGGCCGGCGAGCCGCCCGACGGCGCATCCCAGGCCATGACCACCGCGTTGCCAGCCCGCACGGCCGAATAACTCATCGGCACGCGCGGCAGCGCGCAGGTGGTGGTCGGGACGTTGAGAGAAATCGACGAGCTCTGCGGGCTCGAGCCCGCCGCGTTCACGGCCCGGAGACGGAGCGTGATGGTGCCGTCGGGCAGACTCGGCGTGTAGAACTCCTCACTGAGCGGCAGCGGCACCGTGGCCGTCACGATGCCCGTGGCATCGATGAACAGGCTCGTGGGCTCGCCGCCGGTGTACGAGTTCTTCCACGCCAGCCACAGGCTCCGGCCCTTGACCACGGCCTGGAAGTTGGTCGGTGCCGCCGGCTTCACCGGCACGTTGACGTTGACCTTGATCTCATTGCCGGGCAGGCTCATCTCGCCGCCGTTCAGCGCGCGCATGCGGATGTAGAACGAGCCGGTGGGCACGGCCATGGTGAAGGTGGTGGCGGCGCTGCCCGTGGGCACCGTGGCGATCACGGCCCCGGGCGTGATGCTGCCTTCGAGCATGTAGCCGGTCGGCACCGGCCCCAGCCCGGGCGGCGTCCACTTGAGCATCATCATGTTGCCGTACTGCTGCTCGACCCGCAGTCCGGTCGGCGGCTGCACGTTCGACGGAATGACGCCGCCGGCGGTGAAGCCGCCGCCGTAGACCGAGTACTCGCTCGAGATCGCAGCCAGGTAGATGGCGCCAATCGCCCGCTGGTTGCGGTCGGATGCCGGCACGGCGTTGGTGGCCGTGATGAGCAGCGACCTCAACTGCGGTGACATGCGGCCCATCATCAGGCGCTGGTTCACGAGGTCGACAAGCGTGGTGGCATTGTCCGCCACGGTCGTGAAGATGGTGCGGTCGATGGCGTAGGCCGACCCGTACTGGCCGGTGATGATGCCGTAGATGAAGTTGGCGCGCTGCACGGCCAGGGCCGGCGGATAGAGCTGGAACTCCGGAGCGTAGACCCCCGGCTGGTTGGGCAACGTGGCCGTGAGCGAGTAGAAGCTGAACACCGTTTGCGGCGTCAGCACGCGCTCGCTCAGGTTCGTGAACACGTACTGGAACGTGTTCGGGTCGGCGATGGTGGCGCCGAGCGCGCGGCCGAAGCCGATCACGTGCAGGACCGGGTCCTTGAGCCGGCCGTGAATGGCGGCCGAAGGCGCCAGGGCTTCGGGGTCGAGCAGGATGGCCGAGATGACCGCGCGCAGGTCACCGCGCACGCCGGCGCCGTTGTTGATGAACACGTTGACGACGCGGTTGATGTACTGCGGCGACGGGTTGCTCGTCACCATCGACCGGATCAACCGGGTGACCACAAACGGCGGCAGGTTGGCGTTGTTGAAGATGTTGTCGATCACCCACGGCAGTTCCTGCGGGGCGGTCAGCCCGGCGGGAATCACCACGCCGTCGAGCACCGTCTTGGCCAGGTTGTCGTGCCGGCTGGCGCTCGGCGAGGGGATGAGATCGCCGACGAAGTACTCAGGGTTCGAGTTCGCCGCCGTGGCGCCCGGCTTGGTGGGATAGGTCCAACCGGTGATGGCACGCGCAAATTCCTTGATCACCGCCTGGTTGTAGGTGGGAACCGGCTGGCCCAGGCCATCGAGCTGCTGGCTGCCGTCGTTGTTCAGCTTCCACACGCCGAGCGAGAACAGCTGCAGCAGCTCGCGCGCGTAGTTCTCGTTGGGCGAAGTGGTGGCCGTCGCCTTCCGGTTGAAGACGTTGTCGAGGTACTTCCCCATCGTGGGGCTGAGCGAGACCTCCTGGAGGAGCGTGCGGTAGTTGCCGAACGCGTTCCGCGACAGCAGGCGCACCCACGGCGTGAGCTCTTCGCCCGAGCTCACCTTGTTGGCCGAGACGACCACGATCTGGCTGAGCGCGAAGATGGCGCGCTGGCGCAACTGGTCGGGCCCGGTGGCCATGTTCAAGTAGAGCTGCGAGCGCAGCTGGGTGCCGTCTAGGCCGTCGGGAACCGGGCTCTCGGGCATCCCGAACTGGTCGTTCAGCCACGCCTGTGGGCCGATGTTCTGCACCCCCTGGACGTCGATGGCGGTCGGTCCGAAGGTGGACTGCTCGAGGAAATGAACCGCGGTCGTGGCGTCGGTCGCCTGTGCAGAACTGTGCGCAACGTACAAAATCTGGACGAGAGCTGCCAGTAATGCAACCCGCCGCCAGGCCGGTGCGACCCGGGCTCTGCACGACGACTTGTCTCGATTTTCACGCGTTTCCGGCACGTTCATGCGCCCTACCTCGTAAGAGAGTCGTTCGGGAGGAACCCGATACCGGAGCTCGTTCGAGCAGGAACCGTGCCAGCACGGCCGAGCCGCCCGCTGCTACCCGTAGTACTGCTTGTACCTCCCGCGCCTGAAGATCCAGCCGCCGAGCGGCCCGAGCCAGTTCAGCACGTGGTACATGAAGCCCAGATCCATCAGCTCGATCAGGTTGCCATCGAAATCGCGGATGAAGAAGAACGAGTGGCCGCGCGGCGAGCGCTCTGGCACGGTCACGATCTCGACGCCCTGCGCCTTCAGCCGGTCATGCCACTTCTGGAGGTTGCGCACGTTGAACGAGAAATGCGTCAGCCCGATTCGGTTCCACGGAATCGCCGCTGGCGGCTGACTGGGCGCGAACGCGAAGATCTCGAGCACCCCGCCGCCGGGCACGCGAATCCAGCCGATCTTGCAGCTCGGTGCCGGCGCGTCGACCGCGAAGAAGCCGCGCACGCGGTCGGGCGGCGTGTCGGCGACACCTACCAGGGGACAGCCGAACAACTCGGAGTAGAACGTGACCGCGCGATTGAAATCCGAGACGGTCAGACCGACGTGGCTGAAGGAACGGGCGCGCATGGCGCCGATGGTATCAGGGCCGCGACGCGTTGACACCAAGAGCGGTGTCGCGGATGTGGTCGGCCGCGCGCAGCGCCTGGGCCACGATCGTAAGGCCCGGATTGACGGCCGCCGAAGACGGGAAGAACGACCCGTCGACCACGAACAGGTTGCCGATGTCGTGAGTTCGGCAGAATGGGTCGAGCACCGAGCGACGCGGGTCGAGGCCGAAACACAGCGTGCCGCACTGGTGGGTGGTGTTGCGCGTCTTGTGCGAATGGCTCATCACCACCCAGAAGCCGAGGCGCTTCAGCACCTGTTTGGCCACGGTGACGAGCTGCTCGTGGGCGGTCACGTTGTTGGGCCGATACCGCAGCCGCACGCCGCCGTCGGCGCCGATTGTGACGCGGTTCTCCGGGTCGGGCAGGTCCTCCGACATGGCCAGCCAATCGACGCCGCGCGCCACCCAGGCGTCGTAGGCGGCAAGCGGAATGCCGGGAATGATCGTGTTGCCGACCGCCTTGGCCATCACGCCGTGAGTGCGCCCTTGCGACTGGATGTGGCCGAGCGGATACGACGCGCCAGGGCCGCCGAAGTAGTAGTCGTTGATCGCGACGGTCTTCTGGAACACGGTGTAGTTACGGCGGAACGGATGGAAACCCTGCATCATGGTCGCCAGGTGCGCCATGTAGCGGCGGCCGAGCAGTCCCGACGAGTTCGCCAGGCCGTCGGGATGGCGATCTGTGGCCGACCGCAAGAGCAGGGCCGCGGAATTGGCCGCCCCGCACGACACGACGACGAGACCGGCCGCCACCTGCACCACGGCGCCGTCGCGCTCGATCGCCACGCCGGTCACGTGCCGCCCTGACGGATCGGTGACCAGACGCTGCGCCAGGCTGTGCGTCCACAGCGTGACGTTGTCGTGGCGCACGGCCGGCTCGACACAGCACACCTCGGCGTCGCTCTTGGCACCGAGCCGGCACGGGAACGAGTTGCACGTGTTGCACAGCACGCACCCGCCTGGCTCACCGGGTCGAAGCACGCCCAGCGGCAACGGCGAGGGATGGAGGCCGAGGCCGCGCAGGTCGTCGACAAGCGCCTGCACCGCCGGCGCATGCGGCACCGCGGGATACGGAAATGGCCCGCGCGGCGGCTCGGTGGGATCGACCCCGGCCTGTCCGCGCACGCCGAAGAGGGCCTCGGCGCGATCGTAGTAGGGCGCGAGCGTGTCGTAGTCGATCGGCCAGGCCGGCGACACACCGTCGAGGTGGCGTAGCTCGCCGACGTCCTCACGCCGCAGG
>JBDTWC010000093.1:0-7705 GCA_040006875.1 Acidobacteriota bacterium
CGCCGCCGTGCGCGCACAGCTCGATGACAGCCGCGACGTGGCCCTCGTGCACGAACTCGTCACCGGCACGTTGCGCTGGCAGGGTGCGCTCGATGGCGTGCTCGCGCCGCTCTGCCGCGTGTCCCTCGCGCGCCTCGATGTGGAAGTGCTGACGTCGCTGCGCCTGGGCGCGTATCAATTGCTGTATCTCGATCGCGTGCCCGCGTCGGCGATCGTCGACGACGCCGTCGCGCTGGTGCGGAGCGCAAAGAAGGCGAGCGCCACTGGCATGGTCAACGCAGTGCTGCGCCGAATCGCGCGGGGCGAGCGTGGCCCCACCCCGCCCGATGCCGACGACGCCGAGATGCTGGCGCGGGTCGGCTCACACCCGGCCTGGCTGGTGCGCCGCTGGCTGGCGCGCCGCAGCCGCAGCGACGTCGAGGCGTGGCTGGCCTTCGACAACACGGCTCCGCCGTTGACGCTGCGCGTGAATCCACTGGTGGCGTCGAGTGTGGCGGCGGTGGTCGAGGCCCTGGCCGAGATCGGCGTGATCACGGAGCCGTCGCGCCATGCGCCACTCGGTCTGGTGGTGCGCCGCGGTAATCCGATCGGCTCGCCGTCGCTCGAGGACGGCTCGTGCTTCCTGCAGGACGAAGGCTCGCAGGTGGCGGCGCTGCTCGCGCCGGTGGCACCGGGCGCCCGGGTTCTCGACCTGTGCGCGGCGCCGGGCGGAAAGACCCTGGCCTATGCCGCGGCCGTGGGCGCGGCCGGGCGGGTCGTGGCCACCGACATCCGCGCCCAGCGTGTGCGTCTGCTCGCCGACACGCTGGCTCGCGGCCACGCGGCGCGGGCCGCGGTCGTGCACCTCTCCGCTACCGGCACGTTGCCCTTCGCCGCCGCCTTCGACGTGGTGATCGTGGATGCGCCGTGCAGCGGCCTCGGCACCCTGCGGCGCGACCCTGACATCAAGTGGCGGCGCAGCGCCGCGGATCTCGAAGGGTTCGCCGCGCGTCAGCTCGACTTGCTGCAACGCGCCGCCGCAGCGGTGCGTCCCGGCGGATCGCTGGTCTACACCACCTGTTCGAGCGAGCCGGACGAGAACGGCGAGGTCGTGGCCCGGTTCCTGGCCGCCACGCCGGCCTTCGTTCAGCTCCGCGCCGACGCCGGCGCCCGCGGCGCCCTGCTGGCGCCCTACACGGACGCGGCCGGATTCCTGGTGACCGACCCGGTCCGCCATGGCCTCGAGGCCTACTTCGGGGCGGTGCTGAACCGCGAAGCCGTTGGCCGACTCGCCTCCCCTGCGCTACAGTGACAGATCGCGCATGGCGTTCGGTGGGCGGGTGTGGAATCTGGGTCGGCTGCTGCTCATCACGGGCGGACTGCTGGCGACCTATCTGGTGTTTGCCGCTGTGGCAGTCCAGGTGGCGGTGCGCGCCCGCGATGTCACCGTGCCGGACGTGATTGGAACCACGCTGAGCGCTGCGTCCGAGCGGCTGGCGCGGGTCGATCTGCAGACGCGCGTCGACACCGCGCAACGGCCCAGCGTCGAGGTGCCAGCCGGCCGCGTGCTCGGACAGGATCCCGGTGCCGGCACCTCGTCGCGTCGCCAGCGCTCGGTGCGTATCTGGCTCTCGGCGGGTCCGCGCATCGCCTACATGCCGCAACTCGTCGGCGACACCGACCGGGCCGCCAACATCCGTCTCGCGACCGATGGGCTCGAACCCGCGGCTGTGGCCGAGATCAGGTCGGAGGATTACTCCGCCGATCAGGTGGTGGCGCAGGAACCGCCGGCCGGCAAACCCGCCGCCTCGGTGCGCCTGCTCGTGAACCGCGGCGCCGATATGGCCTCGTACGTCATGCCGGATCTCATCGGCCTCGACGGTGAGCCGGCCGCCTCGATGCTACGGCAGCAAGGCTTCCGGGTGAGCTTCGTGGCCCAGCAGTCGGCGAGTGGTTTGCCGCCCGGCATGATCGTGCGGCAGACACCGCCCGGCGGCCATCAGGTGCAGCCTGGCGCCGCCATTTCCCTCGAGGTCGCCCGATGACCGTAGGTGTGGCCCCATCGATTCTCTCGGCCGACTTCGCCTATCTGGCCCGCGACATCGCCGCCGCCGAAGCGGGCGGCGCCGACTTCATCCACGTCGACGTGATGGACGGCCACTTCGTGCCCAACCTCACCATCGGTCCGCCGGTGGTGCGCGCGATCAAGCGCGTGGCGACGGTGCCGCTCGACGTGCACCTGATGGTCACCAATCCGGACCAGTACCTCGACGCCTACGTGGGCGCTGGCGCGTCGCTGCTGACGGTGCACGCCGAGGTGCTGCCCCACCTGCATCGCACCATCGCGGCCATCAAGGCCCTTGGCGCCAAGGCCGGCGTGGCCCTCAATCCGTCGACCCCAGTGGTGGCGCTCGAGGAAGTGGCCGCGGACCTGGACTACGTGCTCGTGATGTCGGTGAACCCCGGCTTCGGCGGGCAGACGTTCATTCCGCGCGCCCTCGACAAGGTGCGCGCCGTGCAGGCCCTGCTGACCCGGCGCGGCAGCGGCGCGTTCATCGAAATCGACGGCGGCGTCGATCGCTCGAACATCGCGGCGGTGGTCGCCGCCGGCGTGTCGCTGGTCGTGGCCGGCAACGCCGTGTTCGGGCACGGCGATGCCGCTGCGGCCGTGCGTGCCCTCAAGGCTGCCGCCGCCGGGGTCGCCCGTGGCTGACGTGCCGACGCGTCAGAGCGTGAGCACGGTGCGGGTGCGCTACGCCGAAACCGATCAGATGCGCGTTGCGTACCATGCCAACTACTTCGTGTGGTTCGAGGTGGCGCGCACTGACTGGCTGCGCCAAGCCGGCCTGACCTACCGCGATCTCGAAGCCGACGGCGTGCTGCTGCCGGTGATCGAGGCGCAGTGCAGCTACAAGTCGCCGGCCCGCTACGACGACACGCTGTCGGTCACCGCAGTCGCACGCCTGGTCTCGCCAGCGCGGCTGGCCTTCGACTACGCGATCAGCGGTGCGGCGTCGGTCATCGCCGTGGGATCGACCGTGCACGCCACCATCGACCGCAGCGGGCGGCCGATTCGCATGCCGGCGCGAATCAAGGAGCTCATCGGATGAAGGCACTGGTTACCGGCGGCGCGGGATTCATCGGCTCGACCTTGAGCGAGCAGTTGCGCGCCGCGGGCGCCGAGGTGGTGGCGATCGACGCCTTCACCGACTACTACCCGCGCGCCATCAAGGAAGCGAACGTGGCTGGGCTGCGCGCCCGGCCCGGCTATCGCCTGGTCGAAGCGGCGATCAAGGACGCCGACCTGCCGGCCCTGCTCGACGGGGTGACGCACGTGTTCCACCTGGCCGCCCAAGCCGGGGTGCGAAAGAGCTGGGGCGCGGACTTCCGCATCTACACCGAGCTGAACATCGACGCCACGCAGCTCCTGCTCGAGGCCTGCGCCGCCCAGCCGATCGAGAAGTTCGTCTATGCCTCGAGCTCGTCGGTCTACGGCGATCTCGTGGCCATGCCGATGCGGGAGGACGCGCTGCCGCAGCCGGTCTCGCCCTACGGGGTCACCAAGCTATCCGCCGAGCAGCTGTGCTACCTCTACCATGTGAATCATGGGGTGCCCACGGTAGCCCTGCGCTATTTCACGGTCTACGGGCCGCGGCAACGGCCCGACATGGGGTTCCACCGCTTCTTCTCGGCGGTTCTGACCGGCCGGCCGGTGGTCCAGTACGGCGACGGCCTTCAGACCCGCGACTTCACGTTCGTGGCCGATGCCGCCCGGGCCACGGCCGACGCAGGCAGCCGTGGGACGCCGGGCCGCGTCTACAATATTGGCGGCGGGTCCAGGGTGACCCTGCTCGATGTCTTCGCGATCATCGAACGGGTCACCGGGCGCCCGCTCCTCGTCGAACGTCAACCGTCGCAGAAAGGTGACATGCGAGACACGTACGCAGATACCACGCTGGCCCAGGCCGACCTTGGCTTCGCGCCGTCGGTCACGCTGGAGCAGGGCCTGACGGCCATGCACCACTGGTTCCTGGCCGAGCGGTCATGAGTACACGCCACTGCGCGGCGGTCCTGCTCTCGGTCGCGTTGCTGACCGGCTGTGGAGCCAAGAAGCCGGCCCTGACGCCGGCTTCGGCCGAGGCCGACTCGTTCCTCAACGAGCGCGGCACCGCGGCCTTCAAAGACAAGAAGTGGCTCCAGGCGCGCGAGTACTTCCGTCAGATCGTCGACAACTACCCGCAGAGCCCGTATCGCCCCGATGCCAAGCTCTCGGTCGGCGACACCTACATCGGAGAGCATTCGACCGAAGCGCTGCTCCTTGCGGTGAACGAGTTCCGCGAGTTCCTGACCTTCTACCCCACGAGCGCGCGGGCCGACTATGCCCAGTTCCGCCTGGCCACGGCTCTGGCCGACCAGATGCTGGCGGCAGAACGTGATCAGAGCAACACCCGTGAGGTGGTCAAGGAACTGCAAGTCTTCCTCGACCGCTATCCGAACTCGCCGCTCCTGCCTGAGGCCAAGGCGCTGATGCGCACGGCCAAGGATCGCCTCAGCGAAGCCGGCTACCGTGTCGGCTACTTCTACTACCGGTCGAAGTGGTATCCCGGGGCGGTCGACCGTTTCCGCGAGATTCTGAAAAGCGATCCCGAATTCACGACCCGGGATGCCGTCTACTTCTACTTGGCCGAATCGTTGCTTAGGCTGAACACCGAGGCGTCGAAGGCCGAGGCTCTGCCCTACTTTGAGCGACTTTTGAAAGAGTTCGAACAAAGTTCGTACCTGGAGCTCGCCCGCAAACGCGTGGCCGAACTCAAGAGCACGTCTCAAGCCGAGAGGTAGAACGTATGCGTGTTTCCGTGGTGTTGTGTGCAGTGATGATCGGAATCGGGGCCACGACGGCTGTGGCGCAGGAGCCGCTCGCGCCGGGCGCGTTTGGCGCGCTCGGCATGTATCCCAAGCGCCTCTCCTGTGCCGACGTGCCGGTGTTCAGTCAGCCGGTGCCGACGCACCGACTCGCTGCGGCACACGAAGGTGACGGAAAGTTGCGCCGCTCGTTCAGCGCCCCCGACACCCTGATGCTGCCGGGCGGCACCACGGTGGGCCTGCAGACGGGCCAGCAGTACTTTGTGCGCCGCCTGCTGCTCAGCCCCAATCACGAGTCGCCCAGCTACGCCGTGCCCGGCATGGTGCACACCGCCGGTTGGATCACGGTCATCGGCGCCGACAGCTCCTCGGCCCTGGCCCGCATCGACCATGCCTGCGACGGCTTCATCAAGGGCGACTACCTGGAGCCCTTCACGGCGACGCCGCTGCCGTCGACCGTGGCCGCGCCAGGCCCGCCCCAGTTCAACGACATGGGTCAGCTCATGTTCGGCAACGACGGCCGCCGCTCGTTTGCCAACGGCGACATCATCGTCATCAATCGCGGCTCGACCCACGGCCTCACCGCCGGCGCGCGCATGAGTATCTACCGCGACGTGAAGAGCCGCGGGCCGATGGTGCCGGTGGGCCACGCCATCGTGTTGACCGTGGCCGGCGACACCGCCACGGTGATCGCCGATCGCGTGCGCGACGCCCTCACGGCCGGCGACTGGATTGGACTCGACGCGGTCGGCGCCAAGCCCTAACCCGCGCGCGTGCGCCAACCCGGATCAGGCCGCGCCCGGCCGGTGCCGGTCGCGCTTGGCCTGCGCCGCTCCGAAGTCGTCGATCTTGTCGTCGACCTGACTCATCGCCCGGCTGAAGCGCCAGAAGTAGTCGACGGCCGAGCCGAGGGCCGTCGCCATGACGACCCACAGGGCCAGCTTGCCGAGCGACAGCAGCATCGGAAAGCGTTCCCAGCCGAGCAGCAGCAGGAGCACGGCCACCACCTGAGTGACCATCTTCAGCTTGCCCAGGGGCGAGGCTGGAATGATCAGGCCGCGCGAGAACGCCAGGCTGCGCAGGCCGGTGACGGCGAACTCGCGGCCGATGATCGCGGCCACCATCCAGGCCGGGGCCAAATCGATCTGCACGAGCGACACGAGCGTGGCAGAGATGAGGAGCTTGTCGGCGATCGGGTCGAGCACCTGCCCCACCCAGGTCACCTGCTGCCGACGTCGCGCCAGATAACCGTCGAGCCAGTCGGTGAGCGAGGCCAGGCCGAAGATCGCGGCCGCCGCGAATTCCACATGGATCCCCCACACGGCCCGCCCCTCGAACTTCGTGAGCAGCACCACGACGAGCAGCGGCACGAGAAAGATGCGGACGACGGTGAGCGAGTTCGGCAAGTTCATGACACGGGCCCGTCGAGGCGATTCTACCGCTCGTCCCGGACAGGAGACAACCACGCGTGGCGGCGCCGAACGGCTCATGTATCATCAAGTGTTGCCATGAAAGCCATTCTCCTTGCTGGCGGCAAGGGCACGCGGCTCCGTCCTCTGACGCTGCACACGCCCAAGCCCATCGTTCCTATTTTCGACAAGCCGTTCCTGAGCTACCAGATCGGCCTCCTCAAGCAGGTGCCGGAGATCGACGAGGTCATCCTCAGCCTCAACTACCAGCCGCGACGTATCGAAGAGGTCTTCGGCGACGGCTCCAGCATCGGCATGAAGCTCCGCTACGTGGTCGAGCCTTCGCCGCTCGGAACCGGCGGGGCGATTCGCTACGCCGCCCAGGGCATCGACGACACGCTGGTCGTGTTCAACGGCGACGTGATGGCCGCCGTCGACGTCGCCGCGGTGGTGGCGCAGCACCAGGCGCGCAAGGCCAAGGCCACGATCGTGCTCACCCCGGTCGACAACCCCTCGGCTTTCGGTCTGGTCGAGTGCGATGCCGACGGCAACGTGCAGCGCTTCCTCGAGAAGCCCTCGCCCGACGAGATCACCTGCGACACCATCAACGCCGGGATCTACGTGCTCGAGCCCGACACCTTCGACCGCATTCCGAAGGACACGCCCTACTCGATCGAACGCAGCTACTTCCCGTCGCTGGTGCAGCGCGGCGAGACGTTCTGCGCCTACATCGAGCGGGGCTACTGGATCGACATCGGCACGCCCGAGAAGTACCGCGACGTGCACAAGGACATCTTCGACGGCCGCTGTCCGCTCGGTCCGGCCGGGATCGCCACGGGCGCGCCCGTGGTGTCGCCAGACGCGAAGGTCGAGGCCGGAGCCGTGCTCGAAGGCCCGTGCTTCCTCGACGCCGGCGTGGTCGTGAAGGCCGGCGCCCGCATCGGCCCCTACAGCGTGCTCGGCCGCTCGGTGCTGGTCGAGGAAGACGCACGGGTCAGCGGCGCGATCGTCTGGCCCAACGCACGCATCGGCCACGACGCGGTGGTCGAGGGCGCGCTCATCGGCCGCTCGTGCTACATCGGCAAGTTCGCCCAGGTCGGTCCGGCCGCGATTCTCGGCGACAAGACGACCCTTTCTGATTTCACCCGCGCCTGAGTCGTCGGCGCCTTTCGACGAGATTGTCACGCATGGCCATCAACCCCGAGATCTTCAAGGCCTACGACGTGCGCGGGCTCTACCCCGGCGAGCTGGACGAAGACACCTACCAGCTGCTCGGCCGCGCGTTTGCCGCCTTTCTCGGTCCCGGCACGGTGGCCGTGACGCGCGACATGCGCGTGTCATCGCCGAGCCTGACCAAGGCGTTCATCGACGGCGTCACGATGCAAGGGGTCGACGTGCACGACGGCGCCCTGGCCGGTACCGACATGATGTACTACGCGGTCGCCAGCGCCGGC
>JBDTWC010000094.1:0-7516 GCA_040006875.1 Acidobacteriota bacterium
ATGCGGCCGCCGAGCTTCTGGAACTTCTGCGGTTCCTTGAGGAACTCGATGATCTCCTGGAGCTCGTCCTTCGCTTCGTCCACGCCCGCGACGTCGCGGAACGTCACCTTCTTCTGCGCGGAGGAAGACAGCTTGGCCTTGCTCTTGCCGAACGAGAGCGCCTTGTTGCCGCCGCTCTGCACTTGGCGCATGAAGAAGATCCAGAAGCCGATCATGAGGAGGATCGGGGCCCAGGAATAGAGAATCGCCGCCCACGGCGACTCGGTCGGCGCCTTGCTCTCGACGCTGACGCCGCGCTCGATCAGGCGGTTGGCGAGGCCTTCATACTGGAACGGCGCGTAGGTACGGAAGTTCTCGAGTCCTTTGGTGACGCCCGTGATGTCGTTGCCGACGATCACGACGCGCTGCACCTGACCGGCATCGACCCACGAGACGAACTCGCTGAACGCGACGGGATTCTCGTTGCGCTGAAGCCTGGAGGAAAAATTCCACACGAGCAGCCCGACGACGAACAAGATGGACCAGAAGACGAGGCTCTTAGCGGTGGAGTTCACGGCGCCCCCGAGCCGGCTTGTGCCGGCTGCTCAAAAGTCAAGACTATCACGTCGTCCTGGGGCCCCGCCGCCGCGTGCGCGGCCACGGCAAGCCCCACGACCCAGAGGATTTGCCCGTTGGCATCGGCCACCACCGGAATCCGGTTGCGCGCGACCCGTGGCACCTTGCGGTCGACCATCAGGTCTTGCAGCTTCTTTGTGCCGCCGAGCCCAACCGGCTGGATCCGATCTCCGGGCTTTCGGCCCCTGACGGCCAGAGGAAGCACCACCGCGTCGGCTCTGAGTGCGATCCGATGGCGGTTCAGAGTTGTGCCCTCGTCCTGCTTTATCGGCCCGATCGCGGTAAACCGGCACCCGGCGCCCAATTCGGGCAGCGCCAAGGCTCCGGGCACCGGCAGCGCCCGCCCCGGCCACACGACCTCGGCTCCAGGCGCGCCATCCCTGATCAATAAGACAGCATCGGGCGAAAAACGTTCCACGCGCAGACCCGGGAGCTGCCGGGCGGCGCTCGGGGCGGCCGCGCAGGCGTCCACCAGACGCTCGACGTCGGAGTGGGTGGGCGTGCGACTGATGCCTGCCAGCACGAGCGCGCGCCAAGCCACGCGGCGGCGCAGTGCCAGCGGCAAGGCATTCAGCGCCGCGACCGCGACGCGGGTCGCTCCGGCCACCGGCGACACGACCGTCGCCTGGCCTTGCGCGGCGAGCCGCTCCAGGAACGCATCTTCGTGGGCGGCGATGTCAGCCGTGCGCGCCAGCACCCGCGACACCGAGGGCCGGTAGCGGGCCGCCAGAAGCGGCAGCAGCTCGTGCCGCACGCGGTTGCGGGGATAGTCGAGGTCGGCGTTGGTTTCGTCCTCCACCCACGCTTGCTGACGTGCGGCCAGGAAGCGGCGCAGCGATGCCCGGGAGCACTCGAGCAGCGGGCGCACGACCCGGCCGCGGGCCGGGAGGATGCCGCGCAGGCCGCGCGTGCCGGTGCCGCGGAAGAGGCGCATCAGCACGGTTTCGGCCTGATCGTCGCGCGTGTGGGCCACGGCGACGTGGTCGGCGCCGCAGTCGACTCGCGCACGCTCGAGGAAGGCGTAACGCGCCCGCCGCGCTGCGACCTCGGTTGAACAGCGCCCCTGCCGAGCCAAGCCCGAAACATCGACCCGGTCGATGATCACTGGCACGTCCAGGCTGACGGCCAGCGCCCGAGTGAATGCTTCGTCGCGCGCCGCATCGACCCGGAGCTGATGGTTCAGGTGGGCCACGCCGACGAGTGACACCGCGCCGCACTCGTGGAGCTCACGCAGCACGACGAGGAGGGCCACGGAATCGGCGCCGCCGGACACGGCGGCCACCACCCGTCCGCCGGCCAGCCACAGCTGATGGCGGTCGACGTAGCGACGAACGCGCGCGGCGATTTCCGTCATTGTCGAACCGCCGTCAGGGGGATGGTCGTGACGGGATGGTTAGGGTGGTGCCGGAGGGCGGACTCGAACCGCCGACCCTGCGCTTATGAGACGCATGCTCTAACCGGCTGAGCTACTCCGGCAGGAAGCCCGAACTTTATCACGTCGCCGCATCGGTGGTCGACCGCTCGACCAGGGCCGCGGCGAGAAGGGGAATCATGATCTCGTGGTGGCCGGTCAGGTGGATGCCGCGGCCGATGCCGGCCGTGGGTCGCCGCACCACGTTCGTGATCGGCCGGTAGTGTTCGCGGAAGTCGAGATCAACGGTGGTGAGGCCAGCGAGGCTGTGCCCATGATTGCGTGCCACGGCAACCGCCTTGAGGAACACCTCGGGCAGGATCACGGCCGACCCGCAGTTCAGATACACGCCGCCGGCCAGGCGGGCCACCGACGCTGCCAGATGGCGGAAGTCGCGCAGGCTGCCCTCGCCGATGGCCGCGCCCGAGGCATCGGGGTGCATGTGCACGATGTCGGTGCCGATGGCCACATGCACGGTGACCGGAATGCCGAGCCGCGCCGCCGCGCATAACAGGCTGACGTCGGCGTGGGGCGGCGTGGATCCGGCGAGCCACTCGGCCACGGCGCGGCCCAGGCCGGCGCCGGCGGCGACGCCGCGGGTGATCGCGGCGTTGATCCCGGTGCCGGTCTCTTCGGCCATCCCGAAGGTGCCCGGGCCGAGCGCGCCATCGACGTCTTCCGACGTCGCCCCGCCGAGTGCCAGTTCCACGTCGTGAATCACGCCGGCGCCGTTCAAGGCCAGCGCCGACACGAAGCCGCGCTCCATCAAGTCGACGATGACGGGTGAGAGTCCGGCCTTGATGACGTGGGCGCCCAGACCCCACACGATCGGCGCCGGCCGCGTCCGGGCGCGCTCGATCGCCTCGATCACCGCGATCAGGTCCTGCGCCGCCAGCAGCTTCGGCAGACTCGCGAGCCAGCCGCGCAGACCGCTCCCCGCGGCATGCGGATGCGCGAGGTGGTCGCGCCGGACCTTGCTCGGGCGCGACGCCAGCGCATAGCGCGTCACGCCGGACAGGTCGAAGTCTTCGTAGTCAAGCTTCATGCCAAGAGCATACCCGGGCCGGGGGCCGGGGGCTGGAGGCTAGCCGATGAACATCGCATCGCCGTAGCTGTAGAAACGATAGCGCGCGGCCACGGCATCACGGTAGGCCTGACGCACCGGTTCGACGCCCGCAAACGCCGACACCAGCATGAGCAGCGACGAACGAGGGACATGGAAGTTGGTGACCAGGCCGCCGACGACGCGGAACCGGTGGCCGGGCGCGATGAAGATGTTGGTGGCGCCGCGCTGCGGCTGCTCGTCCGCGGCGGCGACGAGGTCGAGCGACTCGAGCGTGCGGGTGGTCGTGGTGCCAACGGCCACGATCCGGCGGCCGGCCGCGAGCGCGCGCGTGAGGGCCAGGGCGGCCTCGGGCCCGACCTCGTAGTTCTCGCGGGCCATGCGATGGTCGGCGACGAGATCGACACGCACCGGCTGGAACGTGCCATAGCCGACGTGCAGGGTGATGGTCGCGCGCTCGATCCCGGCCCGGTCGAGGGCGGCGAGCAGCTCCGGGGTGAAGTGCAGGCCCGCCGTGGGCGCGGCGATCGATCCCTCGTGACGCGCGTAGACCGTCTGATAGCGCTCGCGGTCGGACGAGGCATCGGCGCGCTTGATGTAGGGCGGCAGCGGGATGTGACCCAGGCGATGGATGGCGGCAGAAACGTCGGACCCGTCGCGGGTGAAGAGCCGGACCACGCGGCCGTGTTCGGCGCGTTCGATGAACTCGCCGTGCAGTGGCTCGCCGGCGCCCTCGAAGACCATCAGCGCACCCACCTTTACACGCGGTCCAGGATTGACGAGAGCCAGCCAGGTCTGGCTGTCCTCGGTAGGGCCGCCCGCGTCGAGTCGCGACATGAGCAGGCACTCGACCGCACCTCCGCCAGGCTGACGGCGGCCGAGCAGGCGTGCCGGGAAGACGCGCGTGTCGTTCATCACCAGGAGATCGTCCGGCGCCAACAGTCCAGGCAGATCGGCGAACACGCCGTGGCTGACGGCGCCCGACTCGCGTCCGAGGCGCATCAACCGGGACGCGCCGCGGATCGCGGGCGGGGTCTGCGCCACGAGTTCCGGCGGCAGGTCGAAGTCGAAGTCTGAGACGCGTGGGAATGCGGACACGGCTGGCGGCCGCCAGCGGTCCGCGTCCCATCTTAGCGCTGCCGCCCCACACGACAAAAAGGGCCCGGGCACCCCTGGAAATGCCCGGACCGAACGACGGATGCTCGCGGCCTCAGTGAATACGCGGATGAACGGTGTCTTGCGGCGCACACCAGTCGCTGGCGACGATCGACCACAACACCTGATCGAGATAGACGCCGTCGCGGTGCAGCGCGCGTCGCAGCAAGCCCTCTTGCGTGGCGCCGAGCTTGCGCAGGGCGCCGTTGGCGCGGGCGTTGCGCACCTCGATCCGGAACTCGGCGCGGTGCACCTGCATGGTGCGGAACACGCAGTCGAGCGCGAGGCGAGCCGCCTCCTGGAAGACGTGGGTGCCGCGGAACTCCTCGGCGATCGCGGCCGTGCCTTCGACCATCGTGAAGCCGTGATCGAGCGCGCGCACGCGAATCAGGCCGACCGGCACGCCGGAGTCGCGCGGCACGATCGCCCAGCATGCCTCCGCGCCTTGGGCGCGTCTGACGGCCGTGGCGGCAATCATCGCCTCGAAGCCGGCTTGTGACGCCGGGGGGCCAGCCGGCACGGCCTGCGCCAGAGCCTCGGGGGTCAATGCGGTCAGGAGGGCCAGGGCATCGCCAGCAACCGGCTCACGCAGGATGACCGACCCGTTCGACAGTGTCGGCAGCGACGCGCGCCAGTCAGTGGGCCCGGTCAGCGGCACCGTGGCCAGCGATGACGGAGCGCCGGCGGCCGGGTTGCTCGTAAAGAGTTTAGCCATCGTCGCGCCTAGTGCCGGGCCACGCCGGACCCCAGACCACACTGGTCTGGAGTCCTCGTGGGTGCCGGCCGAACGCTGCCGCGCTGGGGGAGTGAAGAAGGCGTGACGATGACGCTCACGGCCGTTACAAAAGCAAAGGCGAGGCCACCGCTCAAAGGCAATCGTGGCAGCGAGCTAAGTTCAATCAGAGCCGGTGGTTGTACGAATTCAGCGCGACGTGATCAGGACCAGACGACGTGTGCCACGACGGCACAGCGAAGCGGGTACCACGTCCGGCCGAGCCGTCAACTGCCTTGTTCCGTTCGACTTAGCGGCGTGTTTGAGATGGCACACCAGGCGCGGCCCGGGTAGATCGCTGGGATCGGCGCCGCAAATAACTGAAGAGCAGCCACTTAGCGCCAAATGGGTAGCGACGGCGGCCGTTCAAGCTGTCGAAAAATGGCACAGAGGCCGGTGCCGGGCGATACGGGCGATCGCGGTCAGTAGGCCCAGCGCAGAAGCACGGCTCCCACGGTGAAGCCGGCGCCGACCGAGGCCAGCAGCACCAAGTCGCCCTTCTTCAGCCGGCCCGATTCGACCGCGTCGTTGAGCGCGAGCGGGATGGTTCCCGCGGTGGTGTTGCCGAACCGCTCGATGTTGATGATGACCTTGGACGGATCGATGCCGACCCGCTCGGCCACCGCCTCGATGATGCGCCGGTTGGCCTGGTGCGACACGAACAGGTCGATGTCGGCCGCGGTGACGTCGTTGCGCTTCAACAAACGGTCGCACAGGTCGCCGGTGCGGCGCACGGCGAACTTGAATACCGACGGCCCATCCTGCTTGACGAAGTGCATGCGCTGCTCGACCGTCTCGTGCGTGGCGGGCCGCAAGCTGCCGCCGGCCGGCATGCACAGCGCCGAGCCGCCGCTGCCGTCGATTTCGTGCGCGAAGTCGATCACGCCGTATTCATTGTTCTCCGACAAGCCGAGCACCACCGCGCCCGCACCGTCGCCAAAGAGCACGCAAGTCGCACGGTCGGTGTAGTCGATGATGCTGGACATCACGTCGGCGCCGACGATGAGCGCGTACTTCACCGATCCGGCGGCGATGAGCTGGCTGCCGACGGTCAACGAGTAGGCAAACGCCGAGCAGGCGGCCGATACGTCGAAGCCCCAGGCGTGGTTGGCGCCGATCTTGTGCTGCAACAGGCACGCGGTGCTGGGGAACAGCGTATCGGGCGTGACCGTGCCGACGATGATCAGATCGATGTCATCGGGGGTGAGGCCGGCGCGGCGAATGGCCTCGAGCGCGGCCTCCTTCGCCAGATCGGAGGTGCCGACGCCGGGCTCCACGATGTGCCGTTCCCGGATGCCGGTACGCTGCAGAATCCACTCGTCGCTCGTGTCGACCAGCTTCTCGAGGTCGGCATTGGTCAGCAGGCGCGGCGGCACGTAGGTCGCAAGGCTCTTGATTTCGGCCCGGCCGATGCGGGCGTTCCCGGGCAGGCTCGCGATGGAAGTCTTCAAAACAATCCTCTCTTTGGCGCCTGGCGCCCGAAGTACTCATAGGCTCGCGCGGTGGCGACGCGCCCGCGCGGGGTGCGGTCGAGAAAGCCGGCCTGCAGCAGGTACGGCTCGTGGATGTCCTCGATCGCGTCGGGTTCTTCGCTGAGCGCAGCGGCCAGCGTGTTGACGCCGACCGGGCCGCCGCCGAACTTGTCGATGATGGTGCTGAGCAGCCGCCGATCGGTCTCGTCAAAGCCGCGATCGTCGACTTCGAGCATGCGCATGGCGGCCTGCGCGACCTCGACGGTCACGACGCCGTCGGCCCGGACCTGCGCGTAGTCACGGACGCGGCGCAGCAGGCGGTTGGCGATGCGCGGGGTGCCGCGTGAGCGGCGCGCGATCTCGGTGGCCGCCTCGGGATCGATCGGGGTGTCGAGGATGCGAGCCGAGCGGCGCACGATCTCGTCGATGTCGCCGACGGTGTAGAAGTCGAGCCGGTGGTTGATGCCGAAGCGGGCGCGCAGCGGCGCCGTGAGCAGACCGGCGCGCGTCGTGGCTCCGATGAGCGTGAAGCGCTCGACCGGCACCTTGACCGACCGTGCGCCCGGGCCCTGACCGATGACGATGTCGAGCTCAAAGTCCTCCATCGCCGGATAGAGGATCTCCTCGATCGTAGCCGGCATCCGGTGGATCTCGTCGATGAACAGCACCTCGCTCTGCTGCAGGCCCGACAGCATGCCCGCCAGGTCGCCCGGCTTCTCGATCACCGGGCCAGAAGTGGTGCGGATGGCCGCACCCATCTCGTTGGCGATGACGTAGGCCAGGGTGGTCTTGCCGAGCCCGGGCGGGCCCCAGAGCAAAATGTGATCGAGCGCCTCACCGCGGCGCGTGGCCGCTTCGATCGAGACCTGGAGATTCTCGCGGATGCGATCCTGCCCGATGTAGTCGTCGAGGCGCCGCGGGCGCAGGCCGGCTTCATACTGCGTGTCGTCGTCGCCTTTGGCGGGCGACACCACCCGGCCGTCGCTCATGATCGCGCCAGTTCCTTGAGCGCGGCCCGGAGCGCCGCC
>JBDTWC010000095.1:0-7433 GCA_040006875.1 Acidobacteriota bacterium
AGACCGGTCGCGACGGCATCCACGGCGCCACCATGGCCTCGGCCGAGTTCGACGAGTCGTCGGCGGAGAAGCGGCCGGCCGTGCAGGTCGGCGATCCTTTCATGGAGAAGCTCCTGATGGAAGCTTGCCTGGAGGTGATGAAGACCGACGCGCTCGTGGGCATTCAGGACATGGGCGCTGCCGGCCTCACCTGCGCCACCTCCGAGATGAGTTCGCGGGGCGAGAGCGGCATGGACGTCGAGGTGTCGCTCGTGCCGCAGCGCGAAACCGGCATGACGCCCTACGAGATCATGCTCTCGGAGTCGCAGGAGCGGATGCTGCTCGTGGCCAAGGCCGGGCGCGAACGCGAAGTGGAAGAGGTGTTCGAGAAGTGGGACCTGCACGCCGTGCGCGTCGGTCACGTCACCGACACCGGACGGGTCAGGCTGTTCCATCACGGCACACTGGTCGCCGATGTGCCGACCCGCGCGTTGACCGACGAAGGTCCGGTCTACAACCGGCCGATGGAACGTCCCTCGTGGCAGTCGGAGGTGCAGCAGCTCGACCTCGCGACCCTGCCGGCGCCGCCGGCGACCCAGGCGGCCTTCGAGTCGTTGCTCGCCTCGCCCATCATCGCCAGCAAGCGCTGGGCCTATAACCAGTTCGATCACTCCGTCGGCACCAACACCATCGCGCAACCCGGCACGACCGCCGGAGTGGTGCGCATCAAGGGCGCCACCCAGGGCATCGCGGTCTCGGTCGACGGCAACGGCCGCTTCTGCTACCTGGATCCCTACCGGGGCGCGATGCTCGCGGTGGCCGAATCGGCCCGTAACGTCGCCTGCGCCGGCGGTGAGCCGATCGGCGCCACCAACAACCTGAACTTCGGCAACCCGGAGCGCCCGGAGATCATGTGGCAGCTGGCCGAGGCCGTGCGCGGCATCGGCGACGCGTGCCGGGCCCTCGACGTGCCGATCACCGGCGGCAACGTGAGCCTCTACAACGAAACCGAGGGGCGTGCCATCTACCCCACGCCCGTCCTCGGGGTGGTCGGCCTGCTGCCCGACGCCTCGCGCACCGTCACACGCGCGTTCCAGACGGCCGGCGCGGCCGTGATTCTGCTGGGAGACAATCGCGGCGAGCTCGGCGGATCGGAGTATCTTGCCCGGGTGATCGGCCGCGTGCAGGGGCCGCCCCCGGCCCTCGACCTAGGGCGCGAGAAGGCCCTTCAGCAACTGGTCGTGTCCCTCATTCGCGCGGGCCACGTGCAATCGGCCCACGACTGCTCCGACGGCGGCCTTGCCATCACGCTGGCGGAATGCACCTTCGACACGGAAGGCATTGGCGTGGAGTCCAATATCGCAGCCGTCGACGGCGACTTCGCAGCCTTCGGTGTGGCCGCGGCCCTCTTCGGCGAGAGCGCGTCGCGGGTGGTCGTCTCGGTGGCCGACGGCGTCGTGGCGACGGTGTTGAACCTGGCGGCCAGTGCCGGCCTACCGGCTCGCGTCATCGGCCGCACCGGCGGCGTCGAGATTCGCATCGACGTCGACGGGGTCGCGGCGGTGCGGATGCCGGTGGCGGAGGCCGAACACGTGTGGGCGACGGCGATTGGACGCTACTACCGGCCGACGGAAGGCGCGGCATGAAGCCGGGCCGACGCGGCCGAAATCGGTGACGGCACGAGGACTCGCCATGTTCGACAAGTTCCGGGAAGAATGCGGCGTCTTCGGCATCTTCGGCCACGCAGAGGCCGCCAAGATGGCCTATCTGGGCCTCTATGCCCTGCAGCATCGTGGGCAGGAGAGCGCTGGCATCGCGGTCTCCGACGGCGTCAAGGTGCGGGCCGTGCGGGAGATGGGCTATGTCGCCGACATCTTCACGCAGCCAGCCCTGGCCAGCTTGCCTGGCCACATGGCCATTGGCCACACCCGCTATTCAACCGCCGGCGAGAGTACGGTGGCCAACGCCCAGCCGTTGCTCATCGACTGCGTGCACGGCCAGGTCGGCATCTGCCACAACGGCAACATCGTCAACGCGCGCGAGATCCGCGATGAGCTGGTCCGCCAGGGATCGATCTTCCAGACCAACAGCGACACCGAAGTGGTGTTGCACCTGTTCGCGCGGTCGCAAGCCGCGGCCGTCGACGACGCCCTCGTAGAGTCAGTTGCCAAGCTTACGGGCGCGTTCTCTTTCGCCTTCATCACGAAGGACCGGCTGGTCGCGGCCCGCGACCCTCACGGCTTCCGGCCGCTCGCCCTGGGCCGTCTCGGTGACGGCTGGGTGGTCTGCTCGGAAACCTGCGCCATGGACCTCGTGGGCGCCACCTACGTGCGCGACGTGGAGCCGGGTGAGGTGCTCATTATCGGGCCCGAGGGGCTGCGCTCGGTCAAGCCGTTCCAGCCGGCGCCGAGCGCCCACTGCATCTTCGAGCACGTCTACTTCGCGCGGCCCGACAGCGAGGTGTTCGGCAAAAGCGTCAGCGACGTGCGCACCAATCTCGGCCGCCAGCTAGCGCGCGAAACTGGCGTGCCGGCCGACGTCGTGGTGCCGATTCCCGACTCCGGCGTGTGCGCCGCGATCGGCTACGCCGAGGAATCGGGCGTGCCCATGCGCTTCGGCCTGATCCGCAATCACTACGTCGGCCGTACCTTCATCGAACCGACGCAGTCGATTCGCCACTTCGGCGTCAAGGTCAAACTCAACCCCGTGCGCAGCCTCCTGCGCGGCCAGCGCGTGATCCTGATCGACGACTCGATCGTGCGCGGCACGACCAGTCGGAAGATCGTGAAGATGGTGCGCGCCGCCGGCGCGGCCGAAGTGCATGTGCGGATCAGCTGTCCGCCGACCATCTCGCCCTGCTTCTACGGCGTCGACACGCCGCAGCGCAGCGAGCTCATCGCGGCCACCCATTCGCTCGAAGAGATCCGGAAGTACCTGGAAGCCGACTCGGTCGGCTACCTGAGCCTCGACGGTCTGCTGAAGGCGGTCCGGCCGGACGACGGCCGCTACTGCACGTCGTGCTACACCGGACGCTATCCCGTGGCCTTCCCGCGCGACCAGCAGGCCTATCTGCAGCTGGCCCTCAAACTCGATGGCCGCGGCGCCCCGGTCGTGCCGGCGGAGGAGCCGGTGGTATGAGCGGAGCGAGCTACAAAGCCGCCGGCGTCGACATCGATGCCGGCAACGAAACGGTGCGGCGGATCAAGTCGATTGCGCGCGGCACCTTCACCCCCGGCGTGCTCTCGGAGATCGGCTCGTTCGGCGGGCTGTTCTCCCTCGGGGGCGGTTGGACCGATCCGGTGCTGGTGTCAAGCGCCGACGGCGTGGGCACGAAGCTGAAGGTCGCCTTCATGGCCGGCGTACACGACACCATCGGCCAGGACCTCGTGAACCACTGCGTGAACGACATCCTGGTCCAGGGCGCCGTGCCGCTCTTCTTCCTCGACTACCTGGCTACGGGCCGCTTGTCACCCGACGTGGCGGAGCAGATCGTCACCGGCTTAGCCGCGGCCTGCCGCGACAACGGCTGCGCGCTGCTCGGCGGCGAAACCGCCGAGATGCCCGGGTTCTACGCCGACGGCGAGTACGACGTGGCGGGGTTCATCGTCGGTGCGGTGGAACGTGCCCGGCTGATCGACGGCCGCGCAATTTCACCAGGTGACGTGCTGCTGGGCCTGCCCTCGGTCGGCCTGCACACCAACGGCTATTCGCTCGCTCGCCACATTGCCTTCACCACGCTGGGCCTGCGCGTCGACAGTCACGTGGCCGAGCTCGGCGAGACGATCGGCGCGAGTCTGCTGCGCCCGCACAAGTCCTACTTGCGGGCCATCCGGCCACTGCTTGCGGCCGGCGTCGTCAAGGGCATGGCCCACATCACCGGCGGCGGGCTCACCGACAACGTCCCGCGCATCCTGCCCGAGGGCACCGCTGCGGAACTCGCGGTCGGTTCCTGGCCCGTGTTGCCGGTGTTCGCGTGGCTGGCAGGAGCGGGAGACGTCCCCCAGGACGATCAGTATCGCGCCTTCAACATGGGCCTCGGGCTGGTCGTGGCCGTGTCGGAAGACAACGTAGCGAACGCGATCGCTCTGCTCGAGCAAGGCGGCGAGAGGGTCTATCAGGTCGGCACGATCGTGCCCGGTAGGCCCGGCGTGGCCTATGTCTGACGAGGCGGCGCCCGTCGGTCGGCGTCTCGGCGTGCTCGTCTCGGGCCGGGGCTCGAACCTTCAGGCGCTCATCGATGCGGTAGCCGACGGACGGCTCGAGGCGAAGATCGCCGTGGTGCTGTCCAATGTCGTCGGGGCCCCGGCCTTGGCCAGAGCGGCCACGGCGGGTATCGACACTGTCGTCGTGCCGCACCAGGGATGGCCCAGCCGCGAAGCCTACGACGAGCGGCTCGTGTCGGAGCTGAGCGCGCGAGACGTCGACGTGGTGTGCCTGGCCGGCTTCATGCGCCGGCTCAGCGGCCGATTCTTCGAGTGTTTTCCCGGTCCGGTACTCAATGTCCACCCGTCGCTGCTGCCGGCGTTCCCGGGCGTGAACGCACCCGAGCAGGCGTTGGCGCACGGCGTAAAGGTCGCTGGCTGCACGGTGCACCTCGTCACTCCGGAACTGGATGCGGGGCCGATCGTGCGGCAGGCCGCGGTGACGGTGCAGCCCGGAGATTCAGCCGAATCGCTGGCCGCACGCATTCTGTCGGAGGAGCACCGGCTGCTGCCGGAGGCTGTGGCTTGCGTGCTGCGTGGCGGCTGGCGCCTCGAAGGCCGTCGCTTCGTCGCTGCGTAACCGTCAGATCGGTGCAGCCGAGCGCAGCGTCAGCACGGTCACTTCGGCCGGACAGTTGATGCGCAACGGCACTACCACGGTGCCGACCCCGCGGCTCACGTAGAGAACACAGTTGCGTTCCCTGGCGGCTCCGGCGATGACCGGAAAGCGCCGCGCCGCAATCGCGCCGATGCCGGGCAGCACCACCTGGCCTCCGTGGGTGTGTCCGGCCAGCACCAACTGCACGTCGAGCTCCGCCGCTTCGGTCAGCCGCCGTGGATCGTGGGCGATGAGCAGCGTGGTTGGGCCGGCGCCCCGAAGCACCTTCGCCACGTCGATCAAGCGCCGGGTCCAATAGCGCAGCCCCGCGATGTCGAGCGGCTCGCCCCGCACCGTGATGCGCGTCCGCTGGTCACGCAGGACCTCGAAGCCGCGGGCCGAGAGCGCCGCCGGTACGACCCGATCGTCGTCGTGGTTGCCAAGCACGGCAAAAGCGCCTGCGGGCGCGTCAGCGAGTGGCGCCAGCAGCGCTGCCGCCGGGGCCGCGTGGCGTACGTTGCCGTCGGTGACGTAGTCGCCCCCCAGGACGACCAAGTCGGGACGTTCGCCGCGCAGCAGATCCACCGCCGCGCGGATGTCTTCGTCAGGCACGGTCTCGCTGGAATGGATATCGGTGATCAGCCCGACCCTCAGGCCGTCGAGCGCCGCCGGCAGGCCGACGACGCGCAGGTCGCTTCGTTCCAACCGGATCTGATGGCGTTCGTAGACTACGCCGTAGCCGACGCGGCCCACGATCACGCCGGCGCCAGTGGCCACGAGACCTTTGAGCGCCGTGCGCCGCGTGAGCCACCAGGGGTCGTTCGCCATCGTTCTGTGCGTCATGTTAGCAAAGCCCCGACGCGGGCGCGCCGGCCCAGGCGGTATAGTGATGCGCGTGAACGTTCTCGATGAATTGCGTTGGCGCGGGCTGCTCTACGACCGGACGGAAGGCCTCGAGCAGGTGATGGCCACAGAGTCGATCACGGCCTACATCGGCTTCGATCCCACCGCCTCGAGCCTGCACGTCGGATCGCTTTTGCCCATCATGAGCCTCGCCAGGCTCCAGCGCTTCGGCCATTCACCGATTGCGCTCGTCGGGGGCGGCACCGGCCTCATCGGCGATCCGAGCGGCAAGGCGAACGAGCGCGCGCTCCTGACCCTCGACCAGGTCGAGGCGAATGCCGACGGCATTCGCCGGCAGCTCGAGCGCTTCCTCGATTTTGGCGCGGTCAGCAATCCTGCGCGCCTGGTCAATAACGCGGACTGGCTACGCTCGATCTCGCTCCTCGAGTTCCTGCGCGACACCGGCAAGCACTTCACCGTCAATGCCATGATGGCCAAGGACTCGGTGAAGCGCCGTCTCGGATCCGAGGACGGCCTGTCGTTCACCGAGTTCAGCTATCAGCTTCTTCAGGCCTACGACTACCTCGTCCTCCACGATCGCTACGGCTGCCGTCTGCAGGCCGGCGGCAGCGATCAGTGGGGCAACGTCGTGGCTGGCTGCGATCTGATTCGGCGCGTGCGCGGCGCCAAGGCGCACGGCCTGGTACTGCCGCTCGTCACGACCAGCGCCGGTGCGAAGTTCGGCAAGACCGAAGCGGGCACGGTGTGGCTCGACGCCGAGCGAACATCGCCATTCCGTTTCTATCAGTTCTGGCTGAACACAGACGACCGCGACGCGGTGACGTTCCTGAACTGGTTCACCTTGCTGACCGAAGCCGAAATCGCCGCCCTTGCCCAGGCGCACGAGGCGGCGCCCCAGAAACGCGGGGCGCAGCGTGAACTGGCCCGCATCATCACGCGCGCCGTGCACGGCGAAGGAGAGCTCGCACGCGCAGAACGCGCCTCCGCGGTGCTCTTCGGTGGCAAGCTCGCCGACGCGGATCCCGCTGACATCCTCATGGTGTTCGACGATGTCCCCTCGATCGAACTGCCGGCGACTGCCTTCGACGGCGACGGATTGAGCGCCGCCGAAGCCGCGGTGCGGGCCTCGCTCGTTGCGTCGAAGGGCGAAGCTGCGCGGCTCATCAAGCAGGGCGGGCTCTATGTGAACGACCGTCGCGCCACCGAGGCCGACAGCCAGATCACCAGAGCTGATATGATTGCCGGACACGTATTGGTTCTGCGCAAGGGCCAACGCGAGCGCCGGGTAGTCCGAGTGGTCAGCTGATTCACGGAACTGCACAGAATCTGTCGTCGCATCTCGGCCAGGGGTTGACAGTCCGGCGTCGCGGCAATATTATTACTGAGTTCGACACGTTGTCTCCGGTCTGAGACCACGTGACCGCTCGATTGTCCTCAGCAGCACTTCTGCAAGGCGACGCAGCACGACAATAAAATAATTGATTCGCATCGATTATTTGCTTGACTCGGCTGAAACGGCGGGGTAAGATTGGAAGGTTCCCCTAAAGAGGGTTGCGGAAACGCAACGAGGGAACACGCCGCAAGGCGCACCGCCTCGGTTCTTTGAAAACTAGATAGAGCGTGCACACAAGTCCGCTAAGGCTCAAGCGCAAGCGAGAGCAATAGCGGAAACCAGCCCGTCGAGTGACAGCCTGACTCGTCGAAGCCCAAGCGTAAGCGCGGGTGAGACGGGTCGACACAAGACGTAACAAACAGAAGGGCCAACAAGCGCCTCTGGTTGAGAAGATGCC
>JBDTWC010000096.1:0-7425 GCA_040006875.1 Acidobacteriota bacterium
CCATCGACAAGGCTCGCCTGCCGGCCGACGTGACCGACTACCACTTCTGGTACGTCGGCGTGCACGACGAGAGCGGCCGCGAGATCGTGCGCCAGGACCTCGATCGCGACGGCGTGCGCGCCGCACTCGCCACCAACGCGGCCCAGGCGATCGTGCACTGCGCCTTCGAGACCGATCGGGCGCCGGCGACGTGGACGGTCTGGCCGGTGAGCGACAGCCGGGGCTGGCTCGAGCGGTTCGACGGGCCGATCCTGCCGCTGCACCCGCCGGTCACGCTGGTGACGGCACTGGTCGACCTCGGGCGCGACGCGCTCGCGCCGGAATTCCGGCGCTCGTTCGAACACCACTATCTGCCGCACTTCGAGCAGTTGCTGCAGACGCCGCTGCCGATGGTGATCCACGTCGAAGCGGCGCTCGAAGCCGTCGTCTGGCGTCACCGCCATCCAGCCAACACCTCGCTCGTGCTCATCGACCAGAGCACGCTGGAGGCACAGGACGGCTACGACGCGATGCAGCGCATTCGCGCCGACGCGCACTGGCGCGCGCAGGCGGCGTGGCTGGCCGACAGCCCGCAGGCCAGCCTCACGCACTACAACGCGCTCGTCTTCTCGAAGCTGCGCTGGCTCGCCGACGCGGCAGAGGCCAACCCGTTTGCGGCGTCGCACCTCTTCTGGGTCGATGCCGGGCTGAGTCACACGGTGCCGGCGGCGCGCTTTGCAGCGCCCACCCTGGCCGAGCGCCTGGTCGAGGCCGCCGAGGCCTTTCTGTGGCTGGAGTTTCCCTATCCCGCAGGCGCGGAGATCCACGGATTCCCACGCGCGGCCGCCACCGCGCTGGCCGGTGCCGCGCTGATCGACCGCGTGGCGCGGGGCGGCTTCTTCGGGGGCCCGCGCCAGCAGATCGCCGCGGTGGCCGGCGAGTTCACCGCGCTCGCGCGGGCCACCCTAGCCGCCGGACAGATGGGCACGGAGGAAAGCCTCTTCACCGTTATCGCCCACCGCGATCCGGGCCGGTTCGCCCACTATCTCGTCGCACCCGACGGCCTGCTCGGGCCGTTCTTCGCGGCGCTCGCCGCCGGGCAGGTGGCGACGCTCCGGTCGACGCCCGACGGCAACCCGATCGCCGCTGCGCCAACGACCGCGCGAGACGGCCGAGAGGCGCTCGCACTCGAGATCGCGCTTGACCGCGACCGCGGCTGGACGACCTTCTTCGGCCTGCAGATGATGCAGAACCGTCACGCCATCCTGGCCGTCGATCGCCTGCTGCGCACACTCGACGACGACGGCCGTCGCCCGGCGCGAATCATCGAGCTCGGCACCGGGTGCGGCGGACTGAGCGTGCTCTTCCAGCTCTACGCCACTACCACCGGCACCGCGTTCACGACCTACGACATCGCGACCCACGATACGGCGGCGCGCCGCCTATTCGCGCGGCTCGGCGTCGACACGCGGCAGCGCAGCCTCGACGCGCCCTTCACGACGGCCGAGATTGCACGCAGTCTGCAGGAGCCAGGCGTCACTCTGCTCGTCTGCGATGGCCCCGACAAGGCGGGCGAAGTGGCCCGGTTCACGCCCTATCTCAAGACCGGCGATCTGGTCATGGCGCACGACTACGCGCCCTCGCGCGAGGAGTTCGAGCGTCGGCTGCGCGACCAGACGTGGAACTACTGCGAGATCACCGACAGAGACATCGCAGCGGTGGTCGCCGAGCACCAGCTCGAGCCGGTCTGCCCCGACCTGCTGGCGCCCGCGGCGTGGCTGTGTAGGGTGAAGCGCGGCACCACCGTCGTAGCCGCGCCGCCGCTGCAGGCCGGCGGCCGGAGCCTGGCCGTCTATCTGCTCACCTACAACGCGCCCGCTCAGCTTGCGTCGTGGTTCGCGTCGACCGCGGCCATGGAGCCGCAGCTCATCGGCCCAAGCGCGACCAAGACGCTGCTCGACAACTCGACCGACGACGACGCGGCCCGGGCCAACGCCGCCTTGGCGGCGCAGCACGGCTTCACTTACGTACGCCAGGACAACCTCGGGATCATGGGCGGACGGGTCTGGTGCGCGCGGCACTTCGACGCCTCATCCGCCGACGTGATGGTCTTCTTCGAAGACGACATGTTGTGGCACGCCGCCCCCGGCCTGTGCCGGAACGGCTTCCCGCAACGCCTGCCGGGCCTCCTCGACGCCGCCCTCGACATCGTGCAGAACGAGCCGTCGCTCGACTTCCTCAAGCTCTCGTACTCCGAGTTCTACGGCGACCACCGCGAGAACTGGGCCTACTACAACCTGCCCGCCGACCGTCGGACGCTCCTCTTCCCCGACGGCGCCAACACGCGGGTCGAAGCGATTCGCAGTCACGCGGGGGTGTCCTACGCCCTTGGCGAGGTGCACTACTCGAACTGGCCGATGCTCATCACGCGGCGCGGGAACGCCCACCTCTTCCTCGACGAGACCCCGGCGCTGCACTTCGAGCAGACGCTCATGGTGAGGGCCCTCGAGCTGGAGCGGGCCGGCACGCTGCGCGGCGCGGTCCTGCTCGCCTCGCCCATCAACCACGACCGGCACACGCACTATCCGGGCGGCCGCAAGGAGTCGTGAGCCGTGACAAAGCTCGCCGCCTGTACGATCGTCGTGACGTGTCTCCTGGCCGGCTGCGGCACCTCGGGCCCCGCGTCCGGTGACAGCCGCGGCCCGCGGCCAAGGTAAGCAGCGAGGTCCCGGCGATCGTGCAGCCGAAGGATCGACGGCGGCGCTCCGCCCACCGATGCGGCGTGAGAGCGAGCCAGTGTCACCGCGCCTCGACGCGGTCAATCAGCCAGCCATCCCTGGCTTTTCGCAGGCCGAATCGCCAGCGCCGCGGCACCGGTTTGGTCGCCCGGCTGCCGACGATCGGCTCATAGCGTGCACTCCCGATACACGTCGCCTCCGCAACGGAGGTGGCGAGTTCAATCTCGCAACTCGAGAAATACACATTTTGGAATCTGAGGTTGGCAAAGGCCCTGGCGAGCGTTCCCTCGTTCACGGTCGGCCACACCGCCGATACCGCGTCGACGTCGAGCCGGTTGAACGCCGTGCGATAGCGCTGCAGTGCGTTCTCGATCGCGCGGGTCTCCAGTTCACGCGCGGTTGGCTCGGCCGGGGCCTTTGACGACGGAGCCGTGAACGGGGCGGAAGACGTTTCCGTCGGCGAAGACGCCGGGGCGCCCGACCGGCTCGCGACGGATGCGACGAATTCCGCGGGCGCAGGGGTACCTACGGATTTCTCGGCGTCAGGCGCGAGCGGCGTGGTGGCGGCCGGGGCCGGCGAGGGCGAGCGAGTGGGCGTCGCAAGCGGCTCGACTTCTCGAAGACGAGCTGGCCTGGCGGCGGCGCCTCGAAGTGCGACGGGTGGGCGCGAACGCTGCACGGTGGGGGCTGTCGGCGAACCGCTCACGGCTGGCGCAGGGGCTTCAATTGCGCCGGCGAGCGGAGTTCCGCCCGCACGCTCGCCGCGGTCATGACTTACGGGAGCGTGGTTCGCTGGCGTGGGCGGCGCGACGGCCGGCTTCAGTGCGGGTGGCGGGGCAATAAGCACGAACCCGGCCGTGACCAGAGCGAGGGCCGAACAGACCAACGCCGCTTGGCCGACTCGTGTCATCCCGCCGAACCGCGACCGTTGGCTCACGCTGGCGTTTGGGTCGGTCCAAGGAGAGTCCGCGGCGGGAGTGGCGGCAAATGCGTCGAGCTCGCCGGTCGCGTCTTCCGACGGCACCCGCGCACGAACCGGCTTCTCGGATTCCGAGATGAACTCGGCGCCCCAGTCGGTCGTGTCGGGCTGCACCAGCTGTGAGGATGGCCGCTCCACCGGCATCCGCGCACTCATGTCATCGCCCGAATGCGCGGTCGAGCGTCAAGGTCGGCACCCACCCCGCATTGAGGCCGACGTCGGTCAGTGGCCGACGCACGTTCGCCGTGAGCAGCCACGTGCCCACGATGTTCCACTTGAAGCCCGCGACGGCGTGGATGCGACTGGTGCTCTGTTCGACGCCGGTCAGCCGGATGGTGTCGACCCCGAGGAGACTGGGATGGGCCTGCGTCGTCTCGGTCAGGCGTGCCAGCCCGGTCAGCCTGAGTCCTGACAACTCGCCAACGAGTGTGAGCCGCGGAACCACGACTGCGGTGACGGCGACGGCATAGCCGACCGTGTTCGAGACCTCGCGAAACGCGTAGCCGAGTTCGCCGTGGATGCCGGCGCGCGCTTTCTCAAACGACCCGATGAGACGCGGGGTGAAGCTGGCCCGCCCCGCGCCGAGCAGGTTCTGTTCGTTGCCGGTCGGGAGCCGCACTTCTCCGGCGGCGGCCAGGCCGCTCGCGCCGCTGCGCAGGAAGTTGTATTTGGCGCGCACTACGACGTCGCCCAACCCGGAGGCCGAGGCGGAACCCGTGGCCTGCAGCAATTCGCGGCCACGGTAGTTGTCGACACGCTCGCCGCGCAGGCTCACTCGCACGACGGGGATCGCGGCGCCGAGATCGAGCCGGTCTGTCGCACCGTAGTTGCCCGTCACGGTCAGGGTGTCCGCGCGGATCCGCAGGGCGACCGTTTCGATGTCGAATGGCGCAGCGTCGCCGCGCAGCGCGCTCGCGGTCGAGACCATGGTGCCGTCCCGCAGATTGCGACCGTCGATGTGGCCGAACGTCGAGGTGCGATAGCCGATCGCCAACGATGCCTGATGCTGGCCCGAGGTCAACGACCGTTCGGCAAAGAACGGACCAAAGCTGTCGCTCGAACGCACTACGGTTCCGAGTGTGGGATCCAGTCGATAGGTAAAGCCTCCCGATGACGGGGAGATGGGCACGCTGCCCAGTTCCAGGGCGACGAACCGCGCCAGGACGTCGGCGGTTGCGACCGCCGCTTGTTCATCGCGAACGAAGTCTCCGGTCGGGATCGATCGGTTGGTCAGGACGAACCGGAGTACATCGGTCACCGACTGTTGGGCAACAGCCGGTCGAGCCGTGCTGCTCAGCATGATCAGCAGGGCCGCGAGCAGCACCCTTGGACGAGGTGGTCGAACACGTACGGGCATGGGGCGCTCAGTTGCTCTGTCTATCGTTGTGTGACCGTGAAGGTGCGGCCTGCAATCGTCACGGTGCCAATTCGGTCCTGTCTGCTTGGATTTGCAGACACGGCGAATCCGACGGTGCCGCCTCCCTGCCCGCTTGCACCGGTAGTGACCGTGATCCAACTCGTGTTGCTGGCCGCCGTCCATGCGCAGTCGGCGCCGGTCGACACGACGACCGTGCCGGTCCCTGCTCTTCCGTTCCTGGAGACACTGGTCGGACTGATGGCATAGGTGCAGGGCGCGAGCACCGCCGCCTGCGTCACGGAGAACGTCTGGCCCGCCACGGTGATCGTGCCCGTGCGAGCGCTCCCCAGATTTACGGCCACGCTGAACCCCGCGGCGCCGTTTCCGGAGCCGCTGGCGCCCGTGGTCACGGTGATCCACGCGGCGTTGCTCGTCGTTGTCCAGGCGCAGCCTGTGCCGGTGGCCACGGCGACCGTTCCGTTGCCTCCCAGGGCCGTATACGCCGCCGTTGCCGGATTGATCGCGTAGCTGCAGGGCGTGGCCGCGGCCGCTTGCGTCACCGCGAATGTCCGACTCGCGACGGTGATCGTGCCCGTGCGCGCGCTGCCCGCATTGGCGGCCGCGCTGAACGCCACGCTACCATTGCCGGCTCCGCTGGCACCCGCGGTCACGGTGAGCCACGCGGCGTTGCTCGTCGCCGTCCAGGAGCAACCGGTGCCGGCAGCCACGGCCGTCGTCCCGGTGCCGCCCGGCGCGGCGATCGAGGCGGTTGCCGGACTGATCGCGTAGGTGCAAGGGACGGCCGCGGCCGCCTGCGTCACCGTGAAGATCTGGCCGGCCACGATGATGGTGCCCGTACGAACAGAGCCCGGATTCGCCGCCACGCTGAGCGCCACGGCTCCGTTTCCGGTGCCGCTCGCGCCCGCGGTAACCGCAATCCACGGGACACTGCTTGTCGCCGTCCAGGCGCAGCCTCCAGCGGCGGTCACGGACGCCGACACTTGGGCGGCATCGGAGGCCAACACCGGCGGACTGGTTGAGGTGACCACATAGACGCACGACGGCGATCCGACCGCCTCCGCCGCCTGCGTCACGATGACCCTCTGGTCCCCCACCGTGACTGCGCCGACACGGGGCTCAGCACCCTGATTAGCCGCTATGCGGACGCCCACGACCCCCTCTCCGCTGCGTGCGACCGGCGTCGTGAACGACATCCAGCTGACGTCCGTGGCAACCGTCCATGAACAGCTGCTCGCCGTCGACACGGCGATCTCTTCCACCCCGCCACCGGCGTCGATGGTGAGGTTGCCGGGCCGGAGTTCGAAGCGGCAGGATTGCGCCTGCTGCGACACCCGCAGGCGGTTGCCATTGACGACGATCTCGCCCTCGCGCACCGCGGGCAAAGGATTGGCCGCGGCGCGGAACTCCACGGTGCCGGTGCCCTGACCTGAGACGGGGGACAGGCCGGAAAGCCAAGTCACGCTCGACGAGACATCCCACGGACACTCGGGAGACGTCGTCACCACGACGGTGCCCGGTCCGCCCTCACTTCCAATGGTCGATGAGGACGCCGCCAACGCCACCTGACACTTGGCTCCGGTGGGACCGGTCGTCACGGTCGAGCTGGAGCTGCAGCCAACGACGAGCGCGACAGCAGCAAGGATGACCAGCAACAGCCGAGAGTGGCACCGCTGCGCTGAGCGGGTGGCTTCGGCAATAGGTCGTGGCAATGGCAGCATCACAGTTCCCCGGAAGTCCCGCTCCACAAGCCGGGCGTTCCGCCTGCGGGAGTACAAGTGACATCGCCAATCAACGCCGACCGAACATGAGTGCGAACATGTTGGTCAGTCCTGGTCCGGCAGTGTCGAGGTGCAGGAGGGCTGCTGCAAGCGTCGTGCCCGTATCTCTGCCCTGCCGCTATCAACTGTTTTCGGTCAGGCACGGCCGGCGCAACCGCGAAGTTCCGTACGTAGGAAGCGCTGTGCTCATTGAGCGCCACCCGTTACTTGTCCCACTTTTTGCCGTCGTCGCCGAGCGTGTTGCTCCGGTGCCCGCCGACGAGCCCTTCTGGCGTCGGTCTCTTGTTCGCCGGCTGGGCGCGGGATTCGTTGAGCGTTGAGTCATGACGCCCGATCACAGCAATACGAGCCACCGCGCCTAAGCCACGCGGTGGGATGGCTGCTCGGGTCCGGCTCGGCGCTCGGTCGAGACCTCTATGTACAGGGAGGTTCGGGGATTCTGCTATCGTTAGAATAATTTCAGATTCACGCGAAAATTCGCCGCCAGGAGCCACGTGACCAAGGTCGCCGCCTGTTCGTTCGTCGTGACGTGTCTCCTGGCCGGCTGCGGCACCTCGGGCCCCGCGTCCGGTG
>JBDTWC010000097.1:0-7407 GCA_040006875.1 Acidobacteriota bacterium
CGCCAGCGGCGAGACCTACCGCGGGCCCGGCGCCGCGGCCAGCGGGCCTCAGCACCACTACACCTTCGAGCTCTTCGCGCTCGACACCAAGATCGACGTGCCGGCCGGCGCCGATGCGTGGGTGACGCGCACCGCCGTCTACGCCGCGATGCAGGGGCACATCCTCGGCAAGGCCGTCTACGTGGGCCTGTTCCGCCGCCCCCAGTAGACGCCCGGACCGCCCGCACGGGCCCAGCCAACGATCTTTGCGCCGTGGACTGGACAATAGTCCGCGCCCCGATGACCAATTGTGCCCGTCCCGACCCTGGACGGCCTCGTCCCGCGTTCACTAACCCAAGTTAATAGAGTAACTTGTGACGAAGTCTCGGCCGGGCCAGAGGCTGGAGAGCAAATTGCTCGGATCCGGTCCGTCCACCTTGCGGTGACTGGTCCTTCGGCCGATACAAGGCGTGGACCGACCGGACCGGGGGGAGACTCGCGGAGTCCTGTCGTCACGCCATGTGGAAGAAGAAGTCGAATCCCGGTCCGCGCGATCGGGCTTCCGTCGGAGGATGCAGAGAACATGTTTTCCAGTGCCACGCTTGCGATCGACCTCGAGAAGACCTCCCGCGCCATCGAAGACGCCATCCGACGCCAGGTCGGCGAGCTGCGCCGCCGCGGCATCGTCGTCGGCCTGTCTGGGGGCATCGACAGCTCGGTCGTGACCTGCCTGTGCGTGCGCGCCCTGGGCGCCGAGCGCGTGCAGGTATTGCTCATGCCGGAACGGGCCTCGTCGTCTGAATCGCTGACTCTGGGTCGCATGCTGACCACGCAGTTGGGCACGCCGATGGTGGTCGAGGACATCGCCCCGACCCTCGAGGCGGCCGGCTGCTACGCGCGCCAGGACGAAGCTGTGAAGTCGATGTTCCCCGAGTATGGCGAGGGCTGGAAGAACAAGATCACGCTGCCGTCGATTCTCGACAGCGACCGCGTTAACTTCTCGGAGCTCGTCGTCGAGTCGCCGACCGGAGAACGGCAGTCGGCGCGCATGACACCCAAGGCCTACCTGCAGATGGTGGCCGCCACCAACTTCAAGCAGCGCGTGCGCAAGATGATGGAGTACTACCACGCCGATCGCCTGAACTACGCCGTGGCCGGCACACCCAATCGGCTCGAGTACGACCAGGGCTTCTTCGTGAAGCTGGGCGACGGCGCGGCCGACGTCAAGCCGATCGCGCACCTCTACAAGTCGCAGGTCTATGCGCTGGCCGAGCACGTCGGCGTGCCCGCCGAGATCCGCCAGCGCATGCCGACCACCGACACCTTCTCGCTGCCGCAGACGCAGGAGGAGTTCTACTTCGCCCTGCCCTACGCCAAGATGGACATGTGCCTCTACGGCCTGAACCACGGCGTGCCGGCGTCGGAAATCGCCGCCGCGGCCGGGCTGACCGCCGAACAGGTCGAGCGGGTTTACAAGGACATCGCTCAGAAGCGTCGCACCACGCACTACCTGCATGCCCGGCCCCTGCTCGTCGAACCGGTCACCGAGGTGCACGGCTGATATGTGCGGCATCGCCGGCGTCATGCTTCGGCGAGCGGACGCGGCCCCGCCGGAGCTACACGACCTCGCGGTGATGGCCGGGGCCCTCGGGCACCGCGGCCCCGACGAGTTCGGGGTCTACCGGGACGCGGTGGCCGGCCTGGCGCACGCGCGCCTCTCGATCATCGACCTCGCCTCGGGTCAGCAGCCGCTGACCAACGAGCGCGACACGCTGTGGATCACGTTCAACGGCGAGATCTTCAACTACGTGGAGCTGCGCGACGAACTGCTGTCGCGCGGCCACATCTTCAAGACCCGCAGCGACACCGAAGTGATCGTGCACGCCTACGAGGAATGGGGCGTCGACGCGTTCCGGCGCCTCAACGGCCAGTGGGCCGTCGGGCTGTGGGACAGCGAGCGCCAGGAACTCGTGCTGGCCCGCGACCCGTTCGGCGTGCGCCCGCTCTATGTCGCCGAGCACGCCGGCCGCCTCCTCTTTGCAAGCGAGGTCAAGGCGCTGTTTGCTGGCGATCCCACGCTGCCGCGCCGGCTCGATCCGACCGGATTCGACCAGCTCTTCACCTTCTGGTCACCGGTGGCGCCGCAAACGGTGTTTGCCGGCATCGACGAAGTGGAGCCGGGCACGGTGCGCGTGTATTCGAGGAGCGGCGTCCGGCACACGCGATCCTACGACCCGGGCTTCCCGGTCGACGGCGTGGGCGAGTTCCCGGGTTCGCTCGACGACGCCGTGGACGAAGTACGCGCGGCGCTGGCCGCGGCCACCAGCCTGCGGATGCTGCGCGCCGACGTGCCGGTCGGCAGTTACCTCTCCGGCGGGCTCGACAGCTCGTTCATCGCGGCGCTCGGTCTGCGGGCGAAGGGCGCGAACTTCTCCACCTTCTCGCTGCGCTTTGCAGACGCCGAGTACGACGAGACCCCCTACCAGCGCCTGATGGCCGAACAACTCGGCAGCGACCATCGTGAAGTGCTGGTGTCGCGCGCCGACATCGCGCGTGTTTTCCCTGACGTCATCCGCCACACCGAGCGTCCGGTGCTGCGCACCGCGCCGGCGCCACTGTTCCTGCTCTCGAAACTGGTGCACGACTCGGGCATCAAGGTCGTACTCACCGGTGAAGGCGCCGACGAGATGTTCGCCGGCTACGATCTGTTCCGCGAGGCCAAGGTGCGGCGCTTCTGGGCCGCACAGCCACATTCGGAGCGGCGGCCGCAACTACTGGAACGCCTCTATCCCTACCTCGAACGCTCGCCCGTGGCCCAGCGCGCGGTGGCGCGGCAGTTCTTCGGCCGCGGCCTCGACCGCTGGCGCGACCCGGGCTTCGGTCACGACCCGCGCTGGAGCGGCGCCGGCGCTCTCAAGCGCCTGTTCTCCGCCGACCTGCGCGCGCAGCTCGGATCGGCCGACGCGCGCGCGGCGCTCGTCGCCGGCTTGCCGGCCGAGTTCCCGCACTGGAGCGCGCTTGCTCAAGACCAGTTCCTCGAAGTGCACACGTTGCTCTCGGGCTATCTCCTGTCGTCGCAAGGCGACCGCATGCTGATGGCGCACTCCGTCGAGGGCCGCTTCCCGTTCCTCGATCGCCGCGTGGCCGCGCTCGCCGAGTCGCTGCCCCCCAAGTACAAGCTCAAGGTGCTCGACGAGAAGCACGTGTTGAAGCGAGCCGCCGCCGACCTCGTGCCCGCGGCCATCCTGGCGCGGCCGAAACAGCCCTATCGCGCGCCTGACGCGCTGTCGTTTGCCTGTCCCGAGGCCCAGGAGTGGATCGCGCAGGTCGCAAGTCCTGCTGCGGTCAGAGAGGCCGGCTGCTTCGATCCCGGCGCCGTGGCCCAACTTCTCGCCAAGGCCGTGGCCCGCGCCGGCAGCGGGCAATTCTCGAATGCCGACAACATGGGTGTGGTCGGCGTGCTGTCGACGCAACTGCTCCATCACCACTTCATCGCCCAGCGTCCCTCCGCTGCGCCCGCATCATGCCGCACGGTCGTCGACCGTGTCTCGTCTGAAGCATCAAGCATGGGCGTTCCGACGCGATAGGGCCGATGCGCGACCACGATCACAGCGGCGCTCCAGGGTCGCTGGTGCACGGCCTGCTAGCGCAGGCGGCCGCGGCGACGCCGACGGCGCTCGCGCTCATCGAACGCGAGCGTACTGCCACCTACGCGGAGCTCGATCGCCTCGCCAATCAGTGCGCGCAGGTTCTGGTCGCGTACGGCGTGGCGCGCGGTGATCGCGTGGTCATCGCTCTCGAGAACAGCGCCGAGATGGTGGCGGCCTACTTCGGCGTGATGAAGGCCGGCGCCGTGGCGGTGCCCTTGCCGGCCGGGCCGCGCAGCGACCGCTTGCCGGCCGCACTCGCCGACTGCACGCCCCGCCTGGTCATTGTCGACGAGCCGACCGCTCGCGGTCTTGGTCCGACCGGCCTGTTTGCGACGGTGCCCCATACGCTCGTGGCCTCGCTCTCGCCGCCAGCGCCGTTTGCCAGCTTCAGCGCGGCCATGACCGTGGCCCCCAGTGCGCCGGTCGACGCAGCCGTCACCGACACCGACCTTGCGGCCATCATCTACACATCGGGCTCCACCGGACAGCCGCGCGGCGTCATGCTCACGCATCGCAACCTGGTGGCCAACGCGCGCTCGATCGTCAGCTACCTCCAGCTCACGGCCGCCGACCGGGTGATGTGCGTGCTGCCCTTCAACTACGTCTACGGGCTGTCGCTCCTGCACACGCATGTGGCGGTCGGGGGCTCGCTCGTGATCGAAAACCGGGCCGCGTTTCCCAACGTCGTGCTCGAAGCCATGGCCGGGCACGCCGTCACCGGCTTTGCCGGCGTGCCGTCGACGTTCGCACTGATGCTGCATCGCTCGAATCTGGCCGCCGCGCGCCTGCCGCAGCTCCGCTATGTCACCCAGGCCGGCGGCGGCATGCCGCCGGCGAAGGTCGCCGAGTGGCTCGCGCGCGGCCCACGGGCCGACTTCTACGTGATGTATGGCGCCACCGAGGCCGGCGCTCGTCTGACCTATCTGCCGCCGGCGGATCTGGCGCGCAAGTCCGGCTCGATCGGCCGGGCCATTCCTGACGTCGAGGTGCGCGTCCTCACCGAGGATGGGCGCGTGGCCGCCCCGGGCGAGGTGGGCGAGCTGGTGGCGCGGGGCGCCAACATCGCGCAGGGCTACTGGAATCGCCCAGACGAGAGCGCGCAGCGCTTCAGCTCCGACGGCTACCGGACCGGCGATCTCGGCTACGCCGACGACGAGGGCTTCTTGTTCCTGGTCGGCCGCCAGCACGACATGATCAAGGTGGGCGCCAATCGCGTGGGCGCGCGCGAGATCGAAGACGTGCTGCACGAGCACCCCGCCGTTCATGAAGCGGCGGTGGTGGCCGCGTATCACGACCTGCTCGGCGAAGTGCCGATCGCGTTTGTGGCGCTGCGCGCGCCGTTGCCCGATCCAGAGATGACCCTGCGCGGCTTCGCCGCCGCGCGCCTGGCCGCCTACAAGGTGCCGGCCCGTGTGGTCGTGCTGGCGGAGTTGCCGAAGCTACCAGGAGCCGGAAAACTCGATCGCACGGCGCTGCGCCAACTGGCCACCGCTGGTCCCGCGCCCGCGTCGTGATCGCCATCGGTTAAATAACTGCAATATAATCAGTTAGCTGTGTTTCGTGCGGCTCTAGTCCCCGTGTCCGACACTCCTCAGGTGCTTCTCGTGAACGGCAGCCTCCACGGCGGCGACCCTGAAGCGCCTCATCGACGCACGGGGCGTGCTCGTGGCGCACCCACACGACCTTCGTCGCTCACCGACGCCGGCCTGTGCCGACTACGCTCCAGGCGCTCCGCCTACATGCACACGTTCCACGTCGGCAGCTACCCGCACCGGCTCCGGCAGCTCCTCGCGGAGGTGTCGCTTCGGGCCCGACTGGCCGATACGGCGTATGCCACCTACACGCGCTCTTTCACGGGCCGGGCGATGGCCGACCGGCAGGTCGCCGCGTACCGGGAATGCCTGGCGAGCCGGGGGCTGGGGCCAGTGCACTGATTTTCCCCGCCCCGGATCGGGCGGCAGTCAAACGATGAACGACCAATACATTCTCGGCATCTCGGCCTTCTATCACGACAGCGCGGCCGCCCTTCTCAAGAACGGCGAGATCCTGGCGGCGTCGTCGGAGGACCGCTTCACCCGCAAGAAGGGCGATGCCTCGTTCCCGCATCGCGCCGTCGAGTTCTGCCTCAAGGAAGCCGGCATCGACGTGGCCCGCCTCGACGGCGTCGGCTTCTACGACAAGCCGTTGCTCAAGTTCGAGCGGATCCTCGAGACCTATCTCGGGGTCGTGCCGGCGGGCTTCCGTTCGTTCCTGATGGCCGGGCCGCTCTGGATCAAGGAGAAGCTCTACATCGATCGCCAGCTCCACGACGAGCTCGGCTACCAGGGCCAGATCTTCTACTGCGAGCACCACGAGTCGCACGCCGCGAGCGCCTTCTTCCCGTCGCCGTTCGAGCACGCCGCCATCCTGACCATGGACGGCGTCGGCGAGTGGGCCACGGCCTCGATCGGCATGGGCCGTGGCAACGACCTCGAGATCCTCGACGAGCTGCGCTGGCCGGATTCACTGGGCCTGCTCTACTCGGCCTTCACCTACTACACCGGCTTCAAGGTCAACTCCGGCGAGTACAAGGTGATGGGCCTCGCGCCCTACGGGGAACCGACCTATGTGGACCTGATCTATCGCGAGCTGCTCGATCTCCGCGAGGACGGCTCCTTCCGGCTCAACCAGCGCTGCTTCAACTATCTCTCCGGTCTCACGATGACGAGCCCGGTCTTTCACGAGCTGTTCGGCGGTCCGCCGCGCGAGCCGGAATCGAAGCTCACGCAGAAGGAGATGGATCTCGCCCGCTCGGTCCAGGTGGTATGCGAGGAGATCATGCTCCGGATGGCGCGGACGGCGCACAAGGAGACCGGCCTCCCCAATCTCTGTCTCGCTGGGGGCGTGGCGCTCAACTGCGTGGGGAACGGCCGACTGCTCCGCGAGGGCCCTTTCAAGCAGCTCTGGATCCAGCCCGCGGCCGGCGACGCCGGCGGTGCGCTGGGTGTGGCGCAGCTGGCCTGGCACCGGCAGCTCAAGCAGCCGCGCACCGTTGTGCCGGGCCGGGACAGCATGCATGGCGCCTATCTCGGCCCGTCATACACGCCGGAGCAGATCGAAGCCTACCTGAAAGGCATCGGAGCGCCGTACGGGCGGCTCGACCGGCCTGCGCTCCTGCAACAGAGCGCCGCGCTGCTCGCCGACGAAAAGATCGTGGGCTGGTTCGATGGCCGCATGGAGTTCGGTCCCCGGGCACTGGGTGGCCGGAGCATTCTCGGCGATCCGCGCAGTCCGAAGATGCAGGCCGACATGAACATCAAGATCAAATTTCGGGAGGGCTTCCGGCCCTTCGCGCCCAGCGTGCTGCGGGAGCGAGTGAGTGAGTACTTCGACCTGGATGGCGACTCGCCGTACATGCTGCTGGTCGCGCCGGTGAAGCAGGAGCGGCAGATCCCGATGTCGGAGCAGCAGCGGAAACTCTGGGGCATCGAGCAGCTGAACGTGGTGCGCTCTGATATTCCTGCGGTCACCCATATCGACTACTCGGCGCGGATCCAGACGGTGACCCGGGACACGAGCCCGAACTACTACGATCTCATCCGGGAGTTCGACCGGCAGACCGGTTGCGCCGTGGTGGTGAATACCTCATTCAACGTGCGCGGCGAGCCGATCGTATGCAGTCCGGCAGATGCGTACCGCTGCTTCATGCGGACCCACATCGACGCGCTGGTGCTCTACCCGTTCCTGCTGCACAAGGATGGCCAGCCTGAATGGAAGGAGAGCGGCGATTGGCGGACCG
>JBDTWC010000098.1:0-7404 GCA_040006875.1 Acidobacteriota bacterium
TCTGGCTGTCGGTCGTGCCGTTTGTCACCGGCTGGATGGGCGAGAACCACTTCGCCGCCGCGCCCACTGCCGTCTACGGTGCCGTGCTGTTGATGGCGGCGCTCGCCTACTGGATCCTGGTGCACGTCATCGTCCGGTCGCAGGGCGAGCACTCGCTGCTCAAGAAGGCGGTGCGCGGCGACTGGAAGGGCAACGTCTCACCGCTGATCTACGTGCTCGGCATCGCGGTGGCGCCCGCCGCCCCGTGGCTCGCCGGCGTGCTTTACGCCACGGTCGCGGTCATCTGGCTGGTACCCGACCGGCGCATCGAACGCGTCCTGCCGGCCGCGTAGGGGCCAACAGCCCCTAGCCCCCGGCCCCCAGCGCTGGTACGATGCGGGCATGTCGATCGCGCAGAACCTGCGGGACATCCTGCACGGCGTGGCCTATGGCCGCTACGAGCGCGAGCTGCGGATGCAGGCCGCGGAGCTGAACGACTACTTCCTGCTGCTCTGCTACATGGAGGTGGTCGGGCTGCCGAATCCGGCCGCATTCTACCTGCTCGAGGTCTATCCCCACCTGCTCGACCAGTTCCACCTGTGGCACCGCCGCATGGGCATGGACCGATCGCCGCTCGGCAGTCTGCCCTGCTGCTGATGGCGATGCACGGGCTGCTCAATCGAGAAGTGCTGTTCTTCGGCGGCAAGGGCGGGGTGGGGAAGACCACCTGCGCCGCAGCCATGGCCCTGGCCGCCAGCCGCCTGGGACGAAAAGTGCTGCTCGTCTCCACCGACCCGGCACACTCAACCTCCGACATCTTCGAGCAGACGATCGGGCCCGAGCCGGTGGAACTGCAGAAGAACCTGTGGGGCCTCGAGATCGACGCCGCCACCGAGTCGGCGCGCTACGTGATCGAGGTCAAGGAGCGCGTCCGCGAGCTGTTCGGGCACCACATCCTGAAGGAAGCGCACAAGCAGATCGACCTGGCGGCCAGCATGCCCGGGGCCGAGGAGGTGGCGCTCTTCGACCGCATGGGCGCGCTGATTCGCGGCGAGGACACGCGCTTCGATCTCGTGATCTTCGACACCGCGCCGACCGGCCATACGTTGCGCCTGATCCGCATGCCCGAGCTGATGGAGGCCTGGGTCAAGGCGCTCGCCAAGTCTCGCCGCGCCATGCTCGGCGTCGAGGCCGACGACCGGGACGACCCGGTCCTGGTGTCGCTGCGCGATCGCTTCGAGCGGCTGCAGGCGTTGCGCGCGCGGCTCATCGGCGGCCGCACCACCGCGTTTGTGCTGGTGCTGATTCCCGAGCGCCTGCCGATCGAAGAGACGGCTCGCGCCCTCGTACAACTCGACGACACCGGCGTGAAGATCGGCGGTCTGATCGTGAACCGCGTGCTGCCCGAACACACGACCGACGCCTTCCTGACCGAACGCCGCGCGCAGGAGCGTGTCTACCTGGATGAAATCGCCGCCCGCTTCGCCGCCCGGCCGCGTGTCTATCTGCCCCAGTTCCCACGCGACGTCTACGGCCTGGCGAGCCTCGGTCCGATTGCCGACGCGCTCGCCGCCTCCACAGGAGCCCCCTCATGACCATCACCAAGCCGCAACCCGGCGACTACGCGCCCCACTACCAGAAGTACCTCGACGCCGCCGGCACGGCCGGGAACGCCCACGAAGTGCTCGCGCAGCAGGGCGACGTGCTGGCGTTCATGAAAACGTGGCCCGAAGACCGGGCCGGCCATCGCTATGCCGAAGGGAAGTGGACGGTTGGGCAGGTGCTCGGCCACATGGCCGATACCGAGCGGGTGTTCGCCTACCGCCTGCTGCGCATCGCGCGTGGCGACGCCACGCCGCTGGCCGGCTTCGACGAGAACACGTATCAACTGCAGGCAGGGTTCGAGGGGCGCACCGTGGCCGGTCTGGTGAGCGAGCTGCGGGCCGTGCGGCAGGCCTCGGTGGCGCTCATCCGTTCACTCGACGGCGCGGCGCTCGATCGGGCGGGTACCGCCAGCGACAATCGGGTCACGGCGCGGGCGCTGGTGTGGCTCATCGCCGGTCACTTCGCGCACCACACCGCGATCCTGAAGGAACGCTACGGGATCTGAGCAAGAGCGGAGCCGGGGCTCCGGGCGACGGCTACTCGGCGGCGGCCTTGGCTGCCTTGACCGCTTTCGCGGCTTTGGCGCTCTTACGCTTGGCGCCCGCTTTGGCCTTGGCGGGTGAGAGCGCGCTCGGAATGGCATCGAACACCGGGTCGGACTGCACGCTCGACCGGGTCAGGTGCTCGATCGTCGCCTGCACCTTGCGCAGCGGTCCCTGTTCGGTGTCTTCGAGCGAGGGGAAGTGCACGAAGGCATACGGCGCCGCCACGTCCACCACCTTGCCTCGCTGCCAAACCGTATGGTCCACCAGCGTGCCGATGTCTTTTGCGCTCAGAATCATGCCCCCATTTTACGTCGGATTGACCGCCCGCGTGCGGGTGTTTGCCCGCGCTCCCGGTCCGGCACCAACTCGACGCTCGAGTTGGCCTCGGGCGCGTCACCGTGGGATAGGCTGAGGCGTCCCGTTTTGCGAATGATCAGGAGATTCTCGTGACCCGCAGTGCCCGGCAGCCCCTCGAAGTCTGGAAGTTCGGCGGCGCCGCGTTGGCGGATGGCCGGGCCATCGAGCGCGCCGCCCTGAGGATCGCCGCCCATGGCGGCCCCCTCGTGGTGGTGGCCTCGGCGCTTGGGGGGGTGACCGACCTGCTGCTCGAGGGTGCAACCCACGCCGCGACCGGCCGCATGGCCGAGGCGGAACGATGCGCCGTCGCCCTGGCCTCCCGACACCAGCAGGTGGCACGCGCGGCGCTTGGCGCGGCGGCGCGGGGCGCCCCCGCGCGCGCCATCGCGGCGGCGGCCACCGAGTATCGCGACGTGTGCCGGGCAGTGAGCGTGCTGCGCCATCTGGCGCCCCGCACCCGCGACGCGCTGGTGTCGCGCGGCGAGCAGCTCTCGGCGCTGCTCCTGGCGGCCGCCGTAGAGCGAGCCGGCACCCCCGCCCGGGTCGTGGACGCGCTCGAAGTCATGCACACCGACGACGCGCACGGCGGCGCCACGCCGCTGCTGACCGACACCACCAAGGCGGCGCGCCGGGTGCTCGGTCCGCTCGCCGCCGCCGGCGTCGTGCCAGTCGTGCCCGGCTTCATCGGCCGCGCCTCCGACGGCAGCACCACCACGCTCGGCCGCGGCGGCTCCGATCTGACCGCCACCACCCTCGGCCGCGCGCTCGGCGCGTCGCGGGTCGTGCTGTGGAAGGACGTGCCCGGGATCCTCACGGCCGATCCTCGGCTCGTGCCCGACGCCCGCGTGATCCCGGCGCTGCATCACCAGGAGGCGGCGGAGGTGGCGCACTACGGCGCCAAGGTACTGCATCCGCGCGCGCTCATCCCGCTGGTCGGCACGCGCATTCCGCTGCACGTGCGCTCGTTCATCAATCCCGATCTGCCGGGTACGGTGGTGTCGGCGCGCCAGTCGCTGCCGGGCTATCCGGTGAAAGCGATCGCGCTACTGCCCAAGCAGGCCGTGATCTCGGTGTCGGGCAAGGGCATGGTGGGCGTGCACGGCATCGCCGCCCGCACCTTCGCCGCCGTCGACGCCGAGCGCCTCTCGGTGTCGACCATCTTCCAGGGGTCGTCGGAGAGCTCGATTGGCTTCACCGTGCCGGCCGAAGAGGCCGACCGCGCCGTGCGCGCGGTGCGCCAGGCTCTGACGCTCGAGATCAGCGCCGGCCTGATCGACGGCGTGCACGCGCGTGGCGACGTGGCCGTGATGGCCGTCGTCGGCGACGGCATGGCCGGCACGCCCGGCATTTCGGCCCGGGTGTTCACGGCGCTCTTCGCCGGCGGCATCAACGTGATCGCGATCGCGCAGGGCTCATCGGAACGCAACATCTCGTTTGTCGTGGCCTCGGCGGGCGCGGCCGAGGCGGCGCGCCACGTGCACGCGGCCTTCCAGCTCTCGAAGATCGGCGGCGGCACGGCCCGCTCCGAACCCTACACCGACGTGGTGCTGCTCGGCTTCGGACGCGTCGGCCGGGCCCTCACCGATCAGATCGCGTCGCTGCGCGGACCGCGGCGCGTGCGCATCGTCGGCCTGCTCGATCGTTCGGGCTACGTGTTTGACGCCAAGGGCCTGTCGCGCGCTCGCCTGCTGCGCCTGGCCCGCGCGAAGGACGCGGGCAAGTTGCTCGCCGCCCTGGGCGGCACGACGGCGCCGGCCCGCGACGCGCTCACCTGGATTAACGGCCACGCCGTGTCGCGCCCGATCGTCGTCGATGTGACCAGCGAAGACACCGCCGACCTGCTCCGCACCGCCGCCGAGCGCGGCTTCGACGTGGTGCTCGCCAACAAGCGCCCGCTGGCCGGATCGTGGGAGCAGTACACGGCGCTCCTCGCCGCGTCGGCACACGCCGGCCGCCGCATCCGCTACGAAGCCACGGTCGGCGCCGGCCTGCCGGTGATCGATACCTTCCGCAAGCTCGCCGACACCGGCGACAAGGTGCGTCGCATCGACGGCTGCGTGAGCGGCACGCTGATGTTCGTGCTGTCGGAGCTCTCCGCCGGCCGGACCTTTTCGCAGGCGGTGCGCGACGCGATGGCGCGCGGCTACGCCGAGCCCGACCCGCGCGACGACCTGTCGGGCGCCGATGCCGGTCGCAAGGGCCTCATCCTCGGCCGGCTGCTCGGTTATCGCGGCGGCGCGGTGGCGCCGGCGAACCTGGTGCCGCCGCCGATGCAGGCCCTGCCGCTCGCCGAGTTCCTGCAGCGCATGCCCGAGCTCGACGAGCCGTGGCGCGCGCGGGTGGCTGCCGAGGCAGTGCAGGGACGCGTGCTGCGCTACGTGGTCAGTGCCACGTCGCGCCGGGTCACCGCCAGGCTCGTGGCGGTGCCGGCATCGAGTCCGATGGGCGCGGCATCGGGCACGCGCAACATCATCACGTTCGTGTCGGATCGCTATCGCGACGAGCCGCTGGTCGTGAGCGGCCCGGGCGCGGGCGCGGCGGTGACGGCCGCCGGCATCCTGAACGACATCCACGCGCTCGCGGCGGCGCGACGGGCGGGCGCTGTCGCGTCAGGACGCGCGCCGACCGCTAGCGCGTGCGCCAGCGGCGGCCGTGAATCGCCAGATCCACGGCGTCGTCGGCGGTGGTGAGGGTGAGGCCGTCGGCCCGGGCGCTGGTCACGAATGCGGCATCCACGCCGTGGATGCGCATCTTCACGAAGTCGTCCTCGTCGGCGGTCGTGAACCCGAGCCCGCGTATCTCGCGGATGAAGGCCGGGCGCACGCCGTGGATGCGGAATTTCACCAGTTCGTCGGCCGACAGGCCGCGCATGCCCAGTGCCGCCAGCGCGTCGATCTCATCGGGGGTCACGCCGTGGATGCGCAGCCGCACGACGTCCTCGGCGGTGAGCGGACCGAGCCCGGCTTGCTGGAAGCCGCGGATCACGTCGGGTGACGCGCCGTGGATGCGCAGCCGCACCAGCGTGTCGGCGTCGAGCGGCGCGTAGCCGAGCGCGGCCAGCTCGCGCACGTTGGCGCCGGTCACTCCGTGAATCTTCATGCGCGTCAGCTGGTCGAGCGCCAGGCCGGTCTGGCCGGCGTCGCGCAGCTCGCGCGTGAAGGCGGTCGTGACGTCGAGCACGGCCAGGCGCATCACCTGCTCGCCGCTCAGGTCGCGATACCCGAACTGCGCCATCGCCGACAGATACGCGCTGCTCGGCGCGAACGTGAACCTACCGGCGCCCTCGCCGCGGTCGAAGGCGCCGGTGAAGCGGAAGGCGCCAGCGTCGCGGGTAAGCGTGAAGTGCGCGTCCTTCACCACGCCGGCGCGCGCTGCCGCCGGCAGGTCGGTCAGCTCGGCCACGGGCACGCCGAAGCCCCAGTGGTCGCGTCCCTCGGGTGTGCGCAGGCTGAGCTGGAGGCGCGGCACGACGTCGTCGCCCTTCCACTCGGGATGCGTCTTGGCGGTCCAGCTGCCCGATTGCGGCGCGGTGGCGGCCGCAGGAGCCTGGCCGTCCAGATCGAGTCGCCCGGCGTTGCCCAATGACACCAGACCGATCAGGGCCACCGCCAGCCCCGCCACCCACATTCGTGCCCGCATACTCGTCACCTCGGGGCCTTGGACGGGGCGGAGTGCTCGGGGGTTGGAACGCGGGTCTAACCGACCGTGGCCAGCTCGATCTCGGGGTTCTGCTGCTGCAGGTAGTTCAGATGCCACTGCGACTCGAAGAGCAGAACTGGCCGCTCGTCGCGGTCCACGGCGCGCAGGATCCCTGACGAGCGGTTCTCGAGGTCGGACAGCGTCTTGGCGTCGCAGTTCACCCACCGCAAGGCCACGTACGAAATCTGGTCGATCTTGCAGTCGACGCTGTATTCCTGCTTGAGCCGCGCCTCGACGATGTCGAGTTGCAGCGGTCCGACCACGCCGAGAATCGGCTCGCGCCGGCCGTGCACCGGGAACACGACCTGCATCAGGCCCTCTTCTTCAAGCTGGGTCACGCCGGTTTCAAACTGCTTGCTGCGCTGGTCGAGCAGTCGGGCCCGGCCGAAGTGCTCAGCGGGGAAGCGCGGCACGCGCGGATAGCGCACCGGCGCGCCGTTGTAGAGCGTGTCGCCGATTGCGAACTTGCCCGGGTTGGGCAAGCCGATCACGTCGCCTGGATAGGCGCGTTCCACCGTTTCGCGGCCGCCGCCGAAGAACTTGTAGGGCCGCGTGGCCCGCACCGTGTCGCCGTCGCGAGCGTTGGTCAGCGGCATGTCCTTCTCGAACACGCCTGAGCAGACCCGCACGAAGGCGACGCGATCGCGGTGCTTGCGGTTCATGTTCGCCTGAATCTTGAACACGAAGCCGGAGAACCCGGGCGCGACCGGCGATACGATACCGGTATCGGTGGCGCGCGGCCGCGGCGGCGGAGCGAGGTTCTCGAGCACATCCAGCAGCGTCTCGAGGCCAAAGTTGTCGAGCGCGCTGCCGAAGAGCACCGGCGTCTGGCGGCCGGCCAGATACTCGTCGCGATCGAACTGCGTGCCGGCGCCCTTGATGAGCGAGGTGTCGCTGATGAGCGTGGCGTGCGCGTCTTCGCCGAGCAGGCCGACGAGCAGCGGGTCGGTGGCATCGTTGGTCTGCACCGGCGCGCGGAAGCCGCCGCCCTTGACCTGCTCGTAGAGACGCGTTTCCTGGGTGCGCAGATCGAAGACGCCGCGGAAGCGATCGCCGCTGCCGATCGGCCAGTTGAGCGGTGCGGTCTGGATGCCGAGGACCTGCTCGATCTCCTCGAGCAGCTCGAATGGATCGCGGCCTGGCAGATCGAGTTTGTTCACGAAGGTGAGCAGCGGCAGGTTGCGCATGCGCACGACCTCGAACAGCTTGCGGGTCTGTG
>JBDTWC010000099.1:0-7387 GCA_040006875.1 Acidobacteriota bacterium
ACAACTGGAACGCCGCGGCCACGAACACGATCAGGATCCACGTCAGCAGGATCGTTTCGGTGACGGCGGTGCCGCGTTGATTGCGCCACGTGGCTCGTGTTGTGGTCATGGTTGAACTCAATGGACGATCTGGCGCAGGGAACCGGGCAGCAACCGCCCCGGGCGCGCGGCGGGATCGCGAAAGAAGCCGCCACTCAGACTGTAACGGCTCACCGGCACCATCTTGGCGCGATATCGGGACAACCCTTCGTGCACGTTGCCGCCTACGGCTTTGGCCACGGCCACAGCGGTCATGGCGGGCACGGCGTTGGGGCCGAGGAAACGGTCGAAGAACAGCGCGCGCGTGGGCCGTTGTTCCTTCACCCGCCACACGAAGATATAAGGTTGCCCCAGCTTCTGCAGCTTGTAGCCGGCCGGGCCTGGCATGTAGATGCGGAACGACGTCGGCGGCAGGATCGTCGCGCACTGCCAGTTCTCGTTGCCCGACCCGGCGCTCGACACCGCCCAGGGCAGACGGCCGGTGAAGCGCACGCTCAGCTCGGTCGCCCATTGCCCAGGGGTCTCGCGGCTCCAGGCATGGTCGCCGGTGTAGAGGCGCTCGCCGTTGCGGAGAGGCATGGGCAGGATGTTGCCGTCGAGCGGCGCGCCGACCGTGCCGTCGTCGATGCCGGCAATGGTCGAGACGTCGAAGTTGTTCCGTTCCCCAGGGAACAGGTCGTCGAGGTTGAACAAGCTGTGGCGGCGAGCCTCGCCGAACGCCTGGCCGCGGAAGTTGTAGATGGCGCGCGCCATGCCGCTCTGGGCATACTCGAACATCCCCACCGCGGCCACGCCCGACCAGCACTCGCTGGCGCGGAAGCCGAGACTGATGCCCGAGGCATTCTTGTAGGCGTTCTGCACCAGACGGCTCCAGAAGGCGTAGTGGTTGAGCTGCACGGCTTGTACCGTGGCGCCCGACCAGGCGCCGGCATCCGCCACGAGCTGCAGGGCCACGCGCCGGTTCACCATCTGTCCGACATTGACGACCAGAGCCACGAACATCGCCAGGGTGAAGAGCATCGCGCAGACGAGCGCGGTGGTCTGACCGCGGTCACTGCGCAGACCCGGCCGGGTGGTCACTTGTTGTCCCCTTCTTCCGGAACGCTGGTGTGCGGCGTGCTGGTGGTCGCAAAGCCAATCGCCCTGACCAGTCCCAAGCCGCCGCGAAACACTGGATAGCCGAATGGCAACAGGTAGGAGACGCGCACGCCGCCGCTGCGCCGCCGCCCTCCGGCCAGGCGTGGCCCCTGTTGATTGGCTTGTACCAGCATGCGGGCCTGATTGGCGATGACGCCGCCGTCCCACCACTGGATCTCGCTCATGACGTGCCGGGCGGCCAGATCGCGGCTGCCGCCTACCAGCATGGCCCGCGACGCCGCGAACGCCGCGTAGTTGGTCATCGACTTCGTGACCACGAACATGCAGATATGCACGAATCCGAAGATGAGCGTGAAGAGAAAGCTCATCACGATCATCGTCTCGAGAGCCGCCGTGCCGGCTTGGCTGTTCCGCGCCGTGCGTGCTCGCCTCATGAGTCGGCCCCGCAGGGCGCCTAGTTGATGCCCTTGCCCAGGATCGCTTCCTTCACGGCCTTGACCCAGCTCTGAGCAGCGCCCTTGACCTGACCCCAATAGAAGGTCACGAACACGAGCACGATCACCGCGGCGATCAGGCCGACGATCATCAGGTACTCGGTCGGCGTCTGGCCACGCTCGTCCCGATGGAAGGTGCGCACGCGCTGAGCGAGGTTCTGGGCGCGGTCGATGGCTGAAAGCTGCACCGAGAGAAACTTGTCCGAAAGCGACTGGCGGGCGCGCATGAGGTCTCTCCTTGGGCTGGGCCCGCGCGTCAGCGAGCCACTCCGACGTACACGAGCATGTGCCGAGCCAAGCCGGCGATCGCGGTCGAGAAACTCGGAACGATGATGCCGGTCAACGCGATGATGACCGCCGTCAGGATTCCGAGGAGCATGGCTGTCTCCGTAAACGTCTGCCCCGCTTCGCTGCGCCACGCGGGCAGGGTCACGGGGCCACCGTTCGCACGGCCCCGCCAATCGCGCGCTGAATCGATCGAATCGTGCTGGGGAATAGATTCAAGAACAGCACGCCGACCATCGTCAGCACGCCAGCGACCATCAGCCATTCGGTGGTCGTCTGCCCCGTTTGTCCACGCCAGTGTCGCATCGAACGGCCAACTCTCGCGAAAACGGGCTCAGCGTAACGCGTAACTAGAAGAGCGTCAATGGAACAGTTTCTCCGCAATCACCTGCCGGACCAGGCGCACGGGACGCAGCACCGCCAGCACGTTGCTGTAGTCGTCGGTCCAGCCGTGGTCGGTCCAGTGCACCTCCACCGGCGTCCAGTCCCTGGTGGGCGGGGCGAGCGTGGCGACCGGTCCAACCAGCACCCACCGGGATGGAAAGAGGCCCGCCGACAGGTCGTTGGTGGGGTCGCCGCGCTCATAGGCCGCCAGCCCCAGCGGCGAGGCCGTGGCGCCGAGCACGGGTGACAGGTCGACGTAGCGGTTGGAGACGTTGAAGAGCACGGCGCCGCCCGGACGGAGCTTGCGCGCGTAGAGCTGCAGCGCCTGGCTGGTCAGCAGATGGGCCGGGATGGCGTCGGACGCGAACGCATCGACGACGATCAAGTCGTAGGCGGCGTCGGCCGCTTCGCGCAGGCGGAGCCGGCCATCGCCGATGATCAAGTGAGGCGTCACCGCCGCCTCGGCCCAGTGGGAGAAGTAAGCCGGGTTCTGCGCCACGCGCACGATCGCGGGGTCGATTTCGTAGATCGTCCAGTCACTGCCCGCCACGGCATAGCGCAGGATGACGCCAGCGCCCAGCCCGATCACGGCGACGTGCGCGCCTTTGCCCACCCGCTCGCGGAACACGTCGGCCACCGGCGAGTTCGGCCCGTAGTAGCTCAGCGGCTGCCGCCTCAGCTCCGGACGCAGCGACTGCAGACCGTGGAGTGTCGTGCCGTGAAAGAGCGCGCGAGCATGCGCCGACGCCAGATCCCGCACCGAGTGCGTGCCGTAGAACGTGCGGCCGCGCATCACCGTGCCCTCGGGATCCATGCGGCTCCCCACGATGACGCCGACGAGCGCTATGGTGGCACACGCGGCGAAGGTGCGCGGCCGGTGCCAGAACACAACCGCGGCCACCGCCGGCACGAGCACGAACACGTTGCCGACTCCCGGAGGCGCCGCCGTGGCCCACGCCAGGCCGATCGCCGCGAGCAGCCCGATCACGCCCACGCCGAGCGCCAGCTGCCAGGTCAGCTTGAGCGGCGTGATTCCGGCGGGCACGCGCGGCGCCAGCCACAGCACCGCGACCACGGCGAGGGGGTATTCGGCCCGCATGTCGAAGACCAGCGGCGCCACGATGCCGGCGAGCAGGCCGCCGAGCGCGCCACCGGTCGCCAGCCACAGATAGAACTCCGCCAGGCGGTCGGGCGCGGGACGCTCCTGCACGAGCGCGCCGTGACACACGATGCATCCGCACCACAGGATCACGAGATGCACGCCGACCCACCACCACTGGTTCGGCTCGTAGGCAAACGACAGCAGCATCGGCAGCGACATCACGGCCAGGGCCGGCCACAGCCAGCGCGACGGCCGCCACCCGCTCGAGAAGACGCGAATGAACGAGCCCAGGTAAAGGCCGAGCGGCAGCGTCCAGAGCAGAGGCACGGGGGCGATGTCGGTCGTGATCTGCGCCGTCACCGCCAGAAGCAGCACCGACGGCACCAGGCTCAAGACGAGCCAGCGGAGCCGCTGGCGAGGCGTGGGTGCCGCGCTGAGTCGCTCGGGTAGAGTCGCCGCCGCCGGCCCGCTCTGGCGCACGAGCTGACGGGCGGTGAACACGAGCAGCGCTATCAGAACGAGAGCGCCCGCGCTCCAGGCCCGCGCCTGCGCGTCGAGCGACAGGAGCGGCTCGACCAGCAGCGGGTACGAGAACAGACCCGCCAGGCTGCCGGCGTTGCTCGCGGCGAAGAGCGGATAGGGGTCGAGTTGCGGTGCGGCTCGCGCGTAGGCCATCTGCAGCAAGGGGGACGTCGCGGTGAGCACAGCGAAGAGCAGCCCGACGCGCACGACCAGAAGCTGCAGGGCCCACAGCGGCGGCGAGGTGCCGAGCGGCGGACCGTCGCCGGCGGCAAACGGCCACAGCAGCCAGGCCACGCCGACCAGGGCGGCGTGGAGGCCCAGCGACACGACCAGCGGCAGGCGACGGGCCGCGTAGGCGGCGGCGTAACCGGCCAGCAAGGCGAACTGGAAGAAGAGGGAGCAGACGATCCACACCTCGGCGCTGCCGCCGAGCACGGGCAGCAGGCGTTTGGTGATGTGCGGCTGCAACACGAAGACGAGGAAGGCGTTGACGAAGAGCACCGTGGCCACGGCCAAGCGCAGCAAACGGTCGTGTTTCATGACGTCATCATCGCGGCGCGTACGGTAGCGGCTTTGCCCCTGCCAGTCAAACTGCGGCGGCCCTACGCTAGAATCGCGTCAGCCAATCGGGTCTGTGAGCACGTTGCCCACCCACATCGCACGTTATTCGGTGGTCGAGCCCATTGCGGCCGGCGGCATGGGAGAGGTGTTCCTCGCCCGCGACGACCGTCTCGACCGCCTCGTCGCCATCAAGCTGCTGCGCGACGGCTTCGACAGCGACGAGCTGCGCTCGCGCTTCGAGGAGGAGGCGCGCAACGTCGCCAAGCTGACCCACCCGAACATCGTCACCATCTACGAGTACGGCGCGCACGAGGGGCGGCCCTACATCGCGATGGAGTACGTGGCCGGGCACTCGATGGCCGATCTCGTGCGCCGCAAGATGCCGCTCTCGCTGGCCCGGCGGGTGCGCCTCATCGAGGAGCTGTGCGCCGGCCTGGGCCACGCCCACAAGGCGCACCTCGTGCACCGCGACATCAAGCCCGCCAACTTGATGGTCTCGACCTCCGGGATGCTCAAGGTGCTCGATTTCGGCATCGCCAAGCTGCGCGGCACCGACCGCACGCAGAAGGGCATGCTCGTCGGCACGGTCAACTACATGTCGCCGGAGCAGATCACTGGCCAGCCGGTCGACCACCGCAGCGACATCTTCGCGGTGGGCCTGGTGCTGCACGAGGTGCTCACCTACGACCAGGCGTTCAAGGGCGACCTCACCACCGCGATGTTCGCGATCGTGCACGGGCAAGCCGAGCCGCTGGCCGCACGCTGTCCCGGTCTCGACCCGGGCTTCCAGGCCGTGGTCAATCGCTGCCTGGCCAAGTCGCCGGCCGATCGCTACCAGGACCTGAGCGTGCTCAAGCGGGATCTCGGCCGCCTGCGCCGCCCGCTCGAGGACGAAGACGGCGAGATGGCCGACACGCTCGGGCCATTCGCCGACGACAAGACGCTGCTCGTGACCGCGCAAGCCGCAACGGCGCACACCGAGGCCAAGGAGGCGGGCCCCGACACGCGCCGCGCCCGCGAGTCGGCGGTGGCGGCTGGCGAGGTTGCAATCGCACGCGGTCAGTTCGAATCGGCTGTGCGCCACGCCGAACAGGCGCTCGCCCTCGAAGGCGACAACGCCGCGGCGCGCGACTTGCTCGAGCGCGCCCGGCGCGCCGTCGATGCGGCCAAGGCCGAGTCACAAGTCGGCCGCGCTCGTGACGCGCTGGCCGGGGATCGCCTCGAGGAGGCCCGCAGTGCGTTGGCCGCGGCGGCGATCCTGGCACCCGAAGCTACCGCGGCCCGCGACCTGGGGCTGCAGATCGAGCGACGGGCCGCCGACCTCGCCCGCTTCGACGAGGCGCTGCGCGGCGCGCGCGCGTTTCTCGACGAGCGCGATGTGCCCGAGGCGAGCCGCCTGGCCGGCACCGCGGCCCGCATCCGTCCCGACGACGCCGAGGTGCAGGACCTGCGTCAGCAGATCGATCGGGTGGCGGAGGAGATCCGCAGGGCCGCTGAAGAGGCCGCACGGCAGGCAGAGGCCGCGCGGATCGCGCTTGAACAGCAGCGCGCTGAAGCCGAGCGCCTCGCGCAGCGGCAGCGCGAGGCCGACGCCGCACGGATCGCACAAGAGCAGCAGCGGGCTGAAGCGGAAGCCGCGCACGTTGTGCACGAGAAGCAGCGCGCGGACGCCGCACGCCTGGCGCGGCAGCAGCGCGAGGCTGAGGCCGCGCGGGTCGCGCAGGAACAGGAGCGCGCGGATGCGGAAGCCGCGCGCGTCGCGCACGAGCAGGAGCGCGCGGAAGCCGAAGTCGCACGGCTCGCGCAGGAGCAGGAACGCGCCGAAGCCGAGCGCGTAGCGGTCGCAGCGGTCGACACGACGGCGCAAGCGAAGTACTGGGACACGCCGACGCAGGTCGTCGCCGTGCGCGGCCTTGGCCATGACGGCGCCTCTGGCCAGGTGGACGTCGGCGACACGGCGATTCATCACCCGCTGGACTGGCCCGCCGCGAGTGTCCCGGTAGCGGCGCCTGTGAGGAGCCGCCGCAGGCCGGTGATGGCGGTCGGCGCGGCGGCGATCCTGCTTATCGCGATGTGGATGTGGCCCCGACAGCCCGTTGCGGTGCCGTCTGCGGAAGCGCCGGCGGCAGACCCGTCCTCGCCGGCCGACACGGCCGCTGTTTCACCAGCTCCACCCGCGAATCTCGGCTCCGCGCCGTTGAGCGGGCCAAGTGCGCTGTCAGAGTTCAAGAACGGGCGGGAGGCTCAGCCCGGGCTTCGCGATGCCGGCGCGCCGAGCGCCGGCGTGCCTGCGCTGGCCACGGCCACGGCCGAGCGCCCCGGCTCGAGCGGAACCGGTGTCAATCCGCGCACCAGTCCTGCAAGCCCGAATGGCGCCATTCCGCCGCGTCCCGCGGTGCCGACGTCGAATGGATCGAACGGCGCCACGGCGGGCACGACTTCCCCCGCGGCGGCGCCGCAGAACAACGAGGGTTCTAGGCCCACCGTCGCACCAGGCGCCGCAGCCGCACCGCCCAGCACGCCGGGCGCGGCCAGCTCGAGTGGCCGCGCTGGCTCGTCGGCGGCAAGCGCGCCAACAGCGCCGCGCCCGGTGGCGACGCCCGGTGGCGGCGTGCCTGCGATCACGACCACGCCCGCGGAACGCGTCATCCCGAACTCTGGCGCACCGAGTAGCGCGCCTCCCGCTCCCGCTCCGCCGGCGCCCCCGTCGTCCGACGGCGCGGCCGCAGCCCAAAAGCTCGACGAGACCTCGATCCGGGGGCTCGTCAACGCCTTCGGCCAGGCCTATCAGAGCAAGGACCTGAAGGCGCTGCGGGCGGTGTGGCCCGCGATGACGGGCGGCGACGAAAGCAGCTACCGGAACGTGTTCAACTCGTACCGCAGCATCACCTGGACCACAAAC
>JBDTWC010000100.1:0-7374 GCA_040006875.1 Acidobacteriota bacterium
GCCCTTGCGGACCAACTGGCTGATCGTCGGCACGATCTCTCCACTCGCGCGGGTTTGTCGGGCCCGCGTCACCCCGCGACGGCTCACGCCATCGCATCGCCCGGCCGTGAAGGCAGGCGAGATCATCAACCTAAGACACGCGCTCCGCCCAAAGCCACGGCGGCGCTCGTGTTGGCGTTGGGCCTGAAAGCTTTGCAGCTTGGCACCCGACGCGCAAAAACCCCTGCTGTCGAAATTCGGCACCGGCGGACGCACCACGATCCGAGGGTGACTCGGCGCGCGAAGAACTGGCGTCACGGTGCTCCGGTCGTGGTCGCTCCCGCAATACCGGGAAGTCGACGCTACGAGGAGCGGACGGTCCTAGATAGGGTGTCCTAGGACCACGAGAACCTTGCGAGCATAGCACACACCCGCACTGCCAGCGCAAGTACGATCCTTGGCTGAGAGGTTCATCGGCAAGGCCGACTGCAAGAGTGTGCCCCATCGGCCGGGGAATTGCCACCATATTGTGCAGGCCGTGGGCGCTCGGGACTACACTGCGACCCTACCAAACAGTCCGGAGGCCTGCTCATGCGAAGCCGTCGTTCGTTCCTGCGACTCACCGGAGGCGCTGCCGGCGCCGCCTTCACCGCGGCCCGCTACGGCATCGACGAGGTGGCCGCCCTCACCCAGCAGGCGGCCGCCGGGGGCCGTACCGCCACCCAGATGGCCGCCGACGAGGACTACTGGCGCGAGATCCAGTTCGCCTTCACCCTCGACCGCACCATCATCAACCTCAACAACGGCAACTCCAGTCCCGCGCCCACCGTGGTGCACGAAGCGTGCAAGCGCTACAACGACTGGGCCAACCAGGCGCCGGTCTACCACCGCGGCATGACCGAACGGAACGTCGAGACGACCAGGCGCCGCCTGGCTGCCGAGTTCGGCGCCGACGCGGAGGAGATTGCCATCACGCGCAATTCGAGCGAGTCGCTCCAGATTGCACAGAACGGCATCGACCTGAAGGCCGGCGACGAAGTGCTCACGACCGAACAGGACTACGGCCGCATGCTCACCACCTGGGACCAGCGCGTGCGCCGCGACAAGATCAAGCTGACCCGGATCGACTTCCCCGTGCCGACCAACGGCGAAGATCTTTTCGGCCGCCTGGCCCGCGCCATCATGCCGCAGACCAAGGTGATGCATTTCTGTCACATCACCAACCAATCAGGGCAGCTCTTCCCGGTCAAGGAACTGAGCGAGTTGTGCCGCTCGCGCGGCATCATCTCGATCGTCGACGGCGCGCACGCCATCGGCCACTTCCCCTTCAAGCTGCGCGACCTGGGCATGGACTACTACGGCGTGTCGCTCCACAAGTGGCTACTGGCACCGATGGGCACCGGCATGCTCTACGTGCGCAGGGACCGGATCGCGGCGACCTGGCCGCTACAGGCCGCGCCCGCGGCACGCGACACCGACATACGCAAGTTCGAGGAGATCGGCACCCATGCCGTGGGCGCCAAGGCCGCGATCAACGAAGCGATCGCGTTTCAGCAGGCCATCGGTATCGAGCGCAAGGCGGCGCGTCTGCGCTACCTCACGCTGCGCTGGGCCAACGCGCTCAAGAGCGAGCCGAAGATCCGCATCCACTCGAATCTCGCGGAGGGTCAGACGTGGGGCCTGGCGGTCGTGTCGATCGACGGCGTGGACACGAACAAGCTCGTCACCCACCTGTGGGACAACTACCGGATCGTGATCACGGCCATCGGCCACGACAATCCCGACGACCCGAAGATGTCGTATCGCGCGTTGCGCGTGACGCCGAACATCTACACGCCGCTCGAGGAGATCGACACCTTCGTCGAGGCGATGCGCGCGGTTGCCAGGCAGGGCCTGCCGGGGTAGGCCGACGGCATTCAGGCGTAGAATGCTCCGACACGCGCCGCGACCGGCGCGCGGCAGTGCAGAGGTTTCAAATGACAAAGCGCGCATGGGTACTGGCGGTCGTGACGGCGGTGGGCATTGGCTCGATGGGCGTGGCCGCGTCGCAGGCGCCGGCGGTGCAAGACCCGCCCAAGACCGTGACCATCGACAAGCTGAAGGACAACCTGTTCGTGCTCAAGGGCGGCGGCGGTAACACCGCCCTCTTCATCACCGCCACCGGCGCGGTCGTGGTCGATACGAAGCTGCCCGGCTGGGGCCAGCCGCTCCTTGACGCCATCAGGACCGTCACCAGCAAGCCGGTCACGATGGTGATCAACACGCACACGCACTACGACCACACCAGCGGTCAGGTCGAGTTCCCGGCAACCGTCGAAGTGGTGGCGCACGAGAACACCAAGACCTACATGGGCCAGGCCAATCCGGTCTACGGCCTGCAGAGCGGCCCGCAGACCAACCTCTTCACGGAACACGGCGGCCGCGGCATGGCCGCGCGCACCTTCAAGGACACGCTCACCATCGGCAGCGGCGCCGACCGCATCGACCTGCACTACTTCGGCCGCGCGCACACCGGGGGCGATGCCTACGTGGTCTTCCCGGCGTTGAACGTGATGCACGCCGGCGACACCTTCCCCAATCGCGCGCTGCCGATCATGGACCTCAACAACGGCGGCAGCGGCGTGGCGTTTGCCGCCACGCTCACGAAGGCGGCCGCCCTGCCCGGCATCACCACGGTGATCAACGGCCACAACGACACCACGACCACACCGGCGGATCTCAAGACCTACGCCGCATTCATCACCGACTTCGTGAGCGCGGTCCAGAGCGCGAAGAAGGCCGGGAAGACCGTGGACGACGTGGTCGCGTCGTGGGCGACGCCGGCGAAGTACGCCGGCTACGACGCGGCGCAGGCCGCGCGCGTGAGAGCCGACGCGGAAGTCATCTTCACGGAAACCAAGTAAGGCGCACGCCCATGTCCCGACTATTCGTGGTCGTCGTGGCACTACTCGCCGCCGCGCCCGCCGCCGCGCAGACCGCGCGCGAGGCCCGTCCGCTCGAGAACCTCAAGGTGCTCACCGGCTGGACGCGGGCCGAGGTGAGCGACGAGATGCAGCGCATGAGCGCGGCTCTCGGCGTGAAGTGCGACCACTGCCACATGCAAGGCAACTTCGCAAGCGACGAGAAGCGGCCCAAGCACACCGGCCGGCGCATGCTGCAGCTCACGCTCGAGCTCAACCAGGAATTCTTCCCCGCCCACGTGCCCGCCGAGGGCGAGTCGAAGCTCGGGCGGGTCACGTGCTACACCTGCCATCAAGGCGCGGCGACGCCGCGGATGAGCGCTGGCTCCGGAGAGCTGCGATGACGACTCGACGGATGCGGTCACGGCTCTGCCGTCGCGCCATTCTCTCACTGGCCGTGTGCGGGCTGTTCGCCGCCACCTCGGCCGCGCAGGTGCCGGAGCCGGAGCCGACCAGGCCGGGCATTGCCGAGAGCCCGACGATCACGGTGCTCAAGGGGCTGATGGTGCCGCAGTTCGAAGTCGAGATGCGGCACTTCGTACAGGCTCTGGGGCTCAACTGCGGCGGCTGTCACGCGCGCGGCAATTTCGCGAGTGAAGCCAATCCCCGCAAGGAAACAGCGCGCAAGATGATCGAGATGACGCGCAGCCTGAACCAGAAGTACTTCCCCGGGTTCGTGCCGGCCGAAGGCGAGACGTCGCTCGGCCGCATCACCTGCTACACCTGCCACCAGGGCGCGACCGAGCCCAAGAAGTCGGCGCCGCTACCCGGACGCTAGCCGGCCACGACGGGGCGGAGCGCGCGCCAGGGTGCCGGGCCGCCGCGCGCGCTACTTGCGCGCAGCCAGGTAGTCGGCGATGGCGGCAATCTCAGCGGCGCTCAGCTGCTTCCCGTAGACCGGCATCACCGAGTCGCCGTACTCGTCGTTCGGGTCGGTGACGATCCGCCGGATCGCCTCGGCGCCGCGGCGCAAGCCGATGTGCGTGAGTTCCGGCCCCGTGTCCCCACCGTCGCCGTCGAACTTGTGGCAGGCCACGCAGCGCGTGCCGATGGTGCCCAGCGCGCTCGCCGAACCGGGTGGCACGGTGGGCGGCACGCCACCCGCGCGGGTGCGCCGCAGGTAGGCCAGCACGGCGCGCGTCTGATCCTCGTCGAGCATCGGCGAGAACGACGCGTCGGCCGGCCGCGCGCCGGGAGCGATGGTTTCGGGATCGCTCATGTGGAACACCAGCCAGCCGTCGTCGCGGCTGATGCGCGTGGCGCTCACGGCTGAGGCCGGGCCGCCTTCGACATGGCAGCGCGTGCACGGCGCCTGCTCGCCTTCGGCAATGAGGTAGCCGGCAATCGACTGCGGTCCCCAGTGATTGGGCTCGAAGCGTGTCGGCGCGTCCTTCAGACCGAGCCAGGTGAGGGTCACGATGCCCGTGAACACGCTGGCCATCGCGATGGTGAAGACGCGGCGCGACGGCGCCCAGGGATGGCGGCTGGCGCCGCGATCGAGGAACGGGAGCGCGAACATACCGCCCACGATGAGGCCCGGCACCACCTGCGTCGCCACCAGCTCGAGGTTGCCCGGGAAGTACTTGAGCATCTGGAACAACGACAGGAAGTACCACTCGGGCCGCGGGATGTAGTCGGCGTCGGCCGGGTTGGCGATCTCATCGAGCGTGGCCGGGAAATACATCGCCGCAGTGAAGAGCGCGGCGAAGACCGCGGCCATCATCACCGTGTCCTTCACCACGTGCCACGGGAAGAAGACGATCGGCGGTCCGGCCTGCGGCGTGATCGGACCGGAGATGCCGTGCTTGCGCATCAGCGCCAGGTGCGCCACCAGGAACAGCAGCAACGCGCCGGGCAGCAGGAAGACGTGCGCGGCGTACCAACGGCCCAGGGTGAGCGCGCCCAGCTCGTGGCCGCCGCGCAGCACATCGGCCAGGTACTCGCCGATCACCGGTGAACCCTTGGCCACGCTGATCGTGACCGTCGTGGCCCAGTAGGCCTTCTGGTCCCACGGCAACAGGTAGCCGCTCAGCGAGAAGCCGAGGATGACGAGCAGCATCACCAAGCCGGTGATCCAGGTCATCTCACGCGGCGCCTTGTAGGAGCCGGTGAGGAAGACCCGAAGCAGGTGCACGACCGAAGCCACGACCACGAAGCTGGCGCCCCAGAAATGGAGGCCGCGCATCAGCCCGCCGAGCGGAATCTCGGTCATGAGATAGCGCAGGCTGTCGTAGGCGAGCGACGGCGAGGGCACGTAGTACATCGACAGGCCGATGCCGGTCAGCACCTGGCAGCCGATGAGCATCGCCACGACGCTGCCGGTGGTGAAGGCCCAGCCCGTGCCGGGAGGGAGCGGCTCGTCGAGCGCATGCGAGAGCAGCGCGCGATAGCCAGTGCGCGAGTCGAGCCAGTCGAACAGTGCCTTGGCCATGACGCGCCTCAGACCTGGACGACGACGTTGCCGTCTTCGATGCGCGCCTCGAGACGGCGCAGGGGTGCGGGCGGCGGACCGGCGACGACTTTGCCTTCGACGTCGTAGGCGCCGCCGTGGCACGGACACAGGAACTGCTGACTGGCGGCGTCGTAGCGCGTGCGGCAGCCGAGGTGGGTGCAGGTCGAGTCGAGCACGCGCACCTCGTTGCCCTCGCGCCGCACGTAGACGGTGCGTCGCTCGACCACCTGGCGATAGCCGTCTTGCTTGGTGATGCGCAGCGTGACCGGGGTCGGCCCGTCGGCGTTGAGATCTTCGACCGCGGTGGCGCGCAGCCAGGTCGGGCGGTGGGAGGCGAAGCTCGGTCCGAGCGCCGCGCCGCCGACCACGAAGGTGACGGCGGCGCCGATCGCGGCTTGCACCGCAACGATGCTCCGGATGAGGAAACTACGACGGCCGGAAGGCCCGGTCTGCGACGTGTCCGTACTCATGCGAGTGCCATTTGCTTTCTGCTCGAGGCCCCCGCCGGCGCCGGACACGGTCCCACCCGTAACGGGTGAGACGTGGGCATTATACGAAGCCCGGCCGGGCGATCGTGTCTGGCATTGTATCGATAGTTCATGTGCTGTCTTTCGGGGCGCGCCGCCCGCGGAGCTGTGCTACAACAAGGACTACTTTCTCCTCCCTGCCGTGAGCCTCGCTCCCCTGATCGATCGCCTTGGTTGCGCCGTTGTGCCGTGGCCGGTGCCCGTGGCGTCGTCTGTGATCGTCGTCGTCGCGTCCGACGCCGGGCGCCGTCGCGCCGGGGCTGCCCGCGTGCTGGCCCGACTGGCCGCAGATCAGCCAGACGCGCTGGCCGTAAGTGCTCCCCCGCCCGCCGACTGGCCCTTTCTGCACCCGCTCGTGACGCCGCACGCCTGGCCAGCCGGCGCGGTCGTGCTGTGGGTGCCCGAGCTACACGAGGCGTTCGTCAACGCCCAAGGTAACTCGACCCGTCTGGTCACGACTCAGCCCTTGTATTTACTCCAGTTGTGGGCCGACGCGATTCGCGTCCGCAGCGACGTCACGTTCCTGGCCACCGCCGACCCAGCCGTACTTGAAGCTCATGCGCCGGAAGCGCTGGACCGGCGCGGGCCGTGGCGCGAGGTCGTGCTGGTGGATGCGTCGAACGAGCCCGGCGGTGACGACGGCGACGAAGCCTCCGCCCCGCCGTTCTCGTCGCTGCCCGCCGCCTTTCGCGCTGCGGCCGTGGCCGAGCGCCTCGCCGCCGGCGGCCGAGCGCTCGACGAGGCACGCACGGCGCCGCGACTCCTGTCCATGGCCAGCGCGTGCATGGAGGCGAACGATCTCGACAACACCGGCGCCCTGCTGGCCGAGGCAGTGGCGCTGGCGGAGGACTGGGCCGCCGCGCACTTCGAGCACGGCAAGTATTGGCTGCGCCGCGACGACATGGAGGCGGCGAGCGCCGCTTTCGGCCGCGCCTCGACCCTGATGCCCACGTTCGCGTCGGCGGCCGCCAATTGGGGGGCGACCCTCGGCGAGCTCGACCGTCCCGACGACGCGCTGACGGCGTTCAGTCGCGCACTGGCCTCCGATCCCGACAACGCGCAAGCCGTGAACAACGTCGGCGTGGTGACGCGTGAGCTGGGCCGGCTGGGCGAATCCGAGGCGGCCTTCAGGCGCGTCATCGGCCTCACCCCGGACCTGGCCTTCGGGCACTACAATCTGGGGCACACGTTGTTTCTGCAGGGTCGCTATCAGGCCTCGCTCTCGGCCTACACTGCGGGCCAACAGAAGGACCCGGCCCGCAACGCCGTGCAGGCCAGTCGTCTGGCGCTGGCCCGCTTGGCCACCGGCGATGCGGCCGGCGCCGTGCGCGAGTTGCAGACGTGCACGGCCACGCTGCCGCGCGACTACAGGCGGCAACTGCTGCGCGACACCCAGGTCGTGGCCTGGGCGCTGCTCTCGGCCGCGCCGGAGCTGCGCGACTGGCGGGTAGTCGGA
>JBDTWC010000101.1:0-7367 GCA_040006875.1 Acidobacteriota bacterium
AGAACGTCTTCAAGCGCGCGCTCGAGCAGGGCAAAGATCCGCTGGCCTACTGCGATGAGATGGAGCAGGCCTTCCGTGAGACCTGGGCCGGGCTCGATATCTCGTTTGACGACTTCATCCGGACCACCGATCGCCGCCGCCATGTTCCGGCGGTACGGGCGATGGCGCAGGCGTGCCTCGACAACGGTGATATCTACGAGGGCTTCTACGAGGGCCACTACTGCGTCGGCTGTGAAGAGTTCAAGCCCGAGAAGGACCTGGTCGATGGCCAGTGTCCGATTCACAAGACCACGCCCGAGTGGATCAAGGAGAAGAACTGGTTCTTCCGTCTGTCGAAGTATCAGCAACCGCTGCTCGATCACTACGCGGCCCATCCGTCGTTCATCGAGCCGGAGACGCGCCGGAACGAGATCCTGCGTCTGGTCGAAGGCGGCCTCGACGACATCTCGATGAGCCGGGCCGGGCAGTCGTGGGGCATCCCCCTGCCGTTTGACGAGAAGAGCGTCGTCTATGTGTGGTTCGACGCGCTCATCAACTACGCCGCCGCGGTCGGCTACGGCTGGGACCAGGAACGCTTCCAGTCGCGCTGGCCCGCCGATCTGCACGTCGTCGGCAAGGACATCACGCGCTTCCACTGCGTGATCTGGCCGGCCATGCTGATGAGCGCCAAGTTGCCGTTGCCCGGCCAGGTGTTCGGCCACGGGTGGGTGTTCTTCAAGGGCGAGCGGATGAGCAAATCGCTCGGCAACATCGTCGACCCACTCGATGCCGCCAAGCGCTTCGGTCCCGATCCCCTGCGCCTCTATCTCACCAAGGAAGTGCCTTACGGCACCGATGGCGACTTCACCTGGGAACGCTTCGAGGAGAAGTACAACGCCGACCTCGCCAACAACCTCGGCAACCTCGTGAACCGCGTGGCCTCGATGAGCGAACGCTACCGGCACGGCCGGCTGCACGACTCGGCCTCGGTCTCCACTGCGCTTGCTGGCGCGGCCGGCACGGCCCTGACCTCGTACCGCGAGGCGATGGAGAAGCTGGCGCTGCACGAGGCCGCGGCGGCGGCGTTCCGCTTGATCAGCGCGACCAACGAGTTCGTGGCCTCGCAGCAGCCGTGGGCGCTGGCCAAGGATCCCGGCCAGGCCCAGCAGTTGACCGACGTGCTCTACGACGCGGCCGAGGCCGTGCGCATCGCGGCCGTGCTGCTCCTGCCGGTGATGCCGAAATCCGCGGCGGAGATCCTGCGTCGTATGGGCGAGCACCGGCCGATCGACCAGGTGCGTCTCGACGATGCCCAGTGGCGCCGCGCCGAGAACAAGCAGATCGCCAACGACGGGGCCCTGTGGCCCCGCATCGAAGACAAGGGAGCCATTGCCGTGAACGAAACCCCAGTGCCCGAGACGTCTGCCGTGCCCAACCCCGCGCCGGTGGCCGCCGATCCGGTCGTGGCCGCCCCCGTGGCCGCCGATGCGTACATCACCATCGAAGATTTCATGAAGGTCGAGCTGCGCACCGCGAAGATCCTGACCGCGGAGCGGATGCCGAAGTCGAAGAAGCTGCTCAAGCTGTCGGTCGACGCCGGCGAAGCGACGCCGCGCACGATCCTGGCCGGCATCGCCGAAAGCTACGAGCCTGAGGCGATCATCGGCCGCTCGATCGTGATCGTGGCCAACCTGAAGCCGCGCGAGATGATGGGCATGACCTCCAACGGCATGGTGCTTGCGGCCAGTAGCGACGGCGGCCCCGCGCTGCTCCTCAATCCCGATCCGGCTCCTCCAGGAACCCGGGTGCGGTAGAGAAGATGGTTTCTGCAACCAGCGGCGGGACCGCGATCACGTCGCTTGAGACTCGTGACGCGGCCCGCCCCAGCACCTGGTAGCTAGCCGCTAGTCATGATCGACAGCCACTGCCACCTCGCCGGCGAGGAGTTCATCGCCGACCTCGATGCCGTGATCGCCCGCAGCCGGGCGGCGGGAATCACGCGCGTCTTGGTGATTCTCGCGGCTGAGGACGACGCGGAGTGGGGGCGCGCCCAGGCCCTCGTGGCTCTGTGGCCGGCGGTGCGCTTCGCGGTGGGGGTGCATCCACATCAGGCCCAGCGCTTCGCGGCTGACCCGGCCGCAGCGGCCGCGGCGGTGGCGGCCCGGCTCGACGCCACGCCCCACGCTCGCGCCATCGGGGAGATCGGGCTCGACTACCACTACGACCTCGCGCCCCGCGAGGTGCAGCAGGCCGTGTTCCGCGCCCAGCTCGAGCTGGCGCAGGCGCGCGGCCTGCCCGTAGCCATTCACACCCGTGAGGCCGAGGAAGACACGCTGGCGCTGATTGCCCAGGCGCAGGCGCGCGGTCCGCTCGCGGGGGTTTTCCACTGCTTCACCGGCGATGCGGCCGTTGCCGCCCGGGCCGTGGCCACCGGCTTCTATCTGTCGTTTTCCGGGATCCTCAGCTTCCCCCGCGCCGTCGAACTGAGGGAGGCTGCCCGCGTGGTGCCACTCGACCGACTGCTGATAGAGACCGACGCCCCCTATCTCGCACCCGTGCCGCATCGCGGCCAGCGGAACGAGCCGGCGTTTGTGACCCTCACCGCTGCGGCCCTGGCGCGGGAACTGAGCCTCCAGGTCGCCGAACTGGTGGCGACGGTGACCCGCAACTACGACCGTCTGCTCGCCGCTGATGACCCGCAAACCGCCTCCCTGCAAGCACTAAGCGACGGTGCGCCGCGTTGACACCGGCCCGAGCGCTATGGTCGAATTGTCAGGTTTGAGCCCCGCCGTGCCGAAGACGACCGTCGACCTCCTGCAGATGTTCGAACCGGTGCGCGCCGATCTCATCGAGGTCGAGCGCGAATACCTGCGTCAGGTGGAGTCGAAAGTCGGCGTCATTCCCGAGATTGGCGCCTACATCCAGAAGAGCGGCGGCAAGCGGGTGCGCCCGGCGCTGCTGTTGATGGCGTCACGCCTGTGCGGCTACTCCGGCCCGCGTGCGGTGCTGAATGCGGCCGTGGTCGAGTTCATCCACACCGCCACGCTCGTGCACGACGACATCATCGACGACGCCGAGCTGCGCCGCGGCCAGAAAGCCGTGCACTCGCGCTGGGGTAACGACGTCACCGTGTTGGCCGGCGATTTCCTCTACATCAAGTCGATGGCGATGGCGCTCACGCAGGACACGCTCGACGTCGTCCGGCTGCTGTGCGACATCACGTTGCGCATGATCGAAGGCGAGATCTATCAGCTCACGAAGAACGGCGACCTCGACATCAGCGAAGACGTGCACTTCGACATCATCCGCCGCAAGACCGCGCACCTGTTCGGCGGCTGCGCCGAGATCGGTGCCATGCTCGGCGAGGCTGGCGCCGAGAAGCAGACCGCGCTGCGCGAGTACGGCTTCAACCTCGGCGTGATGTTCCAGTTGGTCGACGACCAGCTCGATTTCACCGGCGAGGCCGAGGCGCTCGGCAAGCCGATCGGCGGCGACCTGCGCGAAGGCAAGATGACGCTGCCGCTCATCCACCTGCGCGATCACGGCGGGCCCGACGCGGTGGCGCTCATCCATCGCATCGTGGGCGAACGTCACGCCAGCCCGGAAGAATGGGCGCAGCTGACGCAACTGATGGCCGAGCACCGTTCGCTCGAGTACGCGCAGGACCGAGCCGTGGCCTTCGGCGAGGCCGCCAAGCGCAACCTCGCCATCTTCCCCGACCGGCCCGAGCGTGACGCGCTCATGGCGCTGGCCGATTACGTCATCACGCGCGACCGCTGACGCGGCCGCCGGGCCCCGCACGTTGTCGCCTACGCCGGCTCAGCGCATCGCCGAACTCCGCCGCGAGATCCGGCGCCACGATGAGCTCTACTACAGCCACGCGGCGCCCGAAATCGGCGACGCCCAGTTCGATGCGCTCATGCGCGAGCTGCAGGCGCTGGAGGCGGCGCATCCCGATCTAGTCACCGCGGAATCGCCGACGCAACGGGTCGGCGGGCGGCCGGCCGAGGGTTTCGACCAGGTGGCACATGCCGCGCCGATGCTCAGCCTCGACAACGCCTACGACGAGGCGGAGCTGCGCGCCTTCGACGAGCGGGTGCGCAAGGGCCTCGGCGTCGACGGGCCCGTCACCTACGTGGCCGAACTGAAGATCGACGGCCTCAGCATCGCGCTGACCTACGACCACGGCCGGCTGATCCGCGGTGCCACTCGTGGCGACGGCGTGCACGGCGAAGACGTCACGACCAACGTGCGCACCATTCGCGCGCTGCCTCTGGCGCTGCGCGACGCGCCCGCGGGACGGATCGAGATCCGCGGCGAGGTCTACCTCCCGAAGGACGCCTTCGCGCGTACCAATCGCGAACGCGAGGCGGCCGGTGAGGCCCTGTTTGCAAACCCGCGCAACACCGCCGCCGGAGCGATGCGAAATCTCGATCCCGCGCACGTCGCCACCCGCGGGCTGCGCGCCTGGACCTATCAGCTGGTCGCCGAACCGGAAGTGGTGCCGGCTACGCAGGCAGCGCTCCTGCGGGCGCTGGCGGGGTGGGGGCTGCCGGTGGAACCCGACTGGCGCCGCTGCGACGGCATCGACGCGGTATGGGCTTTTTGTCAGGCGTGGGCCGAGAAGCGTAAGACGCTGCCGTTTGAAACCGACGGCGTGGTCGTGAAGCTCGACGCCGTGGCCGAGCGCGCGCGGCTGGGCGTGACCACGAAGTTCCCTCGCTGGGCCATCGCCTTCAAGTTCCCGGCCGAGCAGGTCACGACCGTGCTCAAGGAAATCCGCGTCAACGTCGGCCGCACTGGCGCGGCCACGCCCTACGCGGTGCTCGAGCCGGTGCTCGTGGCCGGCTCCACGATCTCGATGGCGACGTTGCATAACGCCGACGATCTCGCCCGCAAGGACATCCGCGAAGGGGACCGGGTCGTGATCGAGAAGGCCGGCGACGTGATTCCGCGCGTGGTCGGACCGATCGCGACCGACGGCGTCGCGCGGCGCGCGCCGTGGGTGATGCCCACGCAGTGCCCGGTGTGCCAGAGCCCGCTCTTCCGCGACCAGGGCGAGGTGGTGTGGCGGTGCGAGAACAACAGTTGCCCGGCGCGGCTGCGCCGCAGCCTCGAGCACTTCTCGGGCCGCGGAGCGATGGACATCGAGGGCCTGGGCGAGGCGCTCATCGATCAGCTGGTCACTGCCGGCCTGGTGCACGACGCCGCCGATCTCTTCGCGCTTACGGCCGATCGTGTCGAAGCGCTCGAGCGGATGGGCAAGAAGTCGGCGGCGAATCTGGTCACGCGCATCGACCGGTCGCGGCATAACGACGTGTGGCGCCTGATCTACGGGCTCGGCATTCGTCACGTCGGCGAGCGCGCCGCGCAGGTGCTGGCCGGGCAGTTCGGATCGCTCGACGCCATCGCCGCGCAGACCCCGGAGGCGCTCCAGACCGTGCCCGAGATCGGCCCGGTCCTGGCGGCATCAGTCGCTGAGTGGTTCTCGGACGAGGCCAACCGCGGGCTGCTGGCGAAACTCGGCGCGGCCGGCGTCAAGACCTCAGGGCCGGTGTCGGCGCAGGCGATCGCGACCGGGCCGCTCAGCGGCCAGGCGTTCGTGCTCACGGGCACCCTGGCCGCAATGAGCCGCGAGGAGGCCACGGCCAGGATCGGGGCGCTCGGCGGTCGCGTCACCGGCTCGGTCAGCAAGAAGACGAGCTACGTCGTGGTCGGCGCGGAGCCCGGCAGCAAGGCCGACAAGGCCCGCCAGCTCGGCGTGCCGGTGCTGGAGGAAGCGGCATTTCTGGCGCTTATAATGGCCACATGACGCGGCGCTTCGCGTGGATCTCGGTGGGGCTCTCGGCAACGGTGGGCGTACTCGTGGGCGCCATCGTCACCGGCTCCCTGGCGCCAAGCCAGGCGCTGTCGGCGCCAGCACCAGCGCCCGGGCCAGCCGCGGTCGCCGCGCTGGCGGAGCCAGGGCCGCCAGTCGCCGGCTTTCCGACCAGCTTCGCCGACGTGGCTGCGCGCGTGAATCCGGCCGTGTCAGCATCGACGCCGCCTCGCGCACGCGCCGCCGCAGCGCCACCCGGCCGGGCGACGACTCCTTCGGCCTGCGCCGGCCCGAGATGCCGCGCCGGGGCACGGGCACCGGCTTCCTGGTCGATGCTTCGGGCCTCATCCTCACCAACCAGCATGTGGTGGAACTGGCCGATCGCGTCACGGTCAAGCTGGGCGACGGCCGCACCTTCCGCGCGCGCCTGCTCGGCGCCGACCTGGACACCGATCTGGCGCTCCTCAAGGTGGATTCGCCCGTGCCGCTGCCGCACGTCACACTCGGCGACTCCGACCGCCTGCGCGTCGGGGAGTGGGTGTGCGCGATCGGCAATCCCTTCGCCTACGAGCACACGGTCACGGTTGGCGTCGTGAGCTTCGTGGGCCGCAAGCTCTTCGACCAGAGCCTCGATCACTACATCCAGACCGATGCCGCGATCAGCTTCGGCAACAGCGGCGGGCCGCTCCTGAACACGGCCGGTGAAGTCATCGGCATCAACGCCGCGGTCAGCCGCCAGGCCAACAACATCGGCTTCTCGATTCCGATCAACCAGGCCAAGGATGTGCTGCCGCAACTGCTCGCCACCGGACGCGTGGCGCGAGGCTATCTCGGCGTGGCCCTGCGCGATGTCGACGCCGACGTGCAGCAGGCGCTCGGCCTCGACGCCGCCACGGGCGCACTGGTCGAGGACGTGACGGCCGGCTCTCCGGCAGAACGGGCGGGGCTGCGCTCCTACGACCTCATCACCGCGATCGACGGCCGCACCGTGGTCGGCGACGACATGGCGATTCGGACGGTGGCCCGTGCCCTCCCCGGCCAGACGACGCGCATCGACTACCGGCGCGACGGGCGCGCCCACTCGGTGCAGATCAAGCTCGCCGAGCGGCCGGCGCGGGTGAACGGGCCCGAGCCCACGCCGGCGGCCGGGCACCGCGGCGACAGCGATGCCGGGCCCGCGGAACTCGGCCTCACGCTCATCGAGGTGCACGCCGACAACGCCCATCGCTACGACGTGCCCGCCGGCGTCGAAGGCCTGCTGGTGCAGCGGGTCGAGCCGGTGAGCGCCGCGGCCGACGCCGGGATCGAGCGCGGTCAGGTGATTCTGCACGTCAACCGGCGCCCGGTGACGACGGTGGCGGCGCTCCGTCAGGCCGTCGGCCAGGTACGCGCCGGCGAGCCGGTGGCGATGCTGGTCTACGATCCCGGTCTTGATCAGCGCGTGCTGCGCCTGCTGCACGCCGACGTTCCCTGAGTCAGGCCCAACTGAATGACCCGTGCCGGTTCCGCCGCCCGTCTTCTCGTCATCGACGACGACGCCGCCATTCGCGACTCCCTGCGGATGATCCTC
>JBDTWC010000102.1:0-7362 GCA_040006875.1 Acidobacteriota bacterium
CAGGTTGAGCACGTCGGTGAGCACGCCGGTCTCGGCCTGCGGGATGTTGACCGGTTCCTGCTTCTGGAAGATGCAGGCCTTCATGCAGTCGTTGCAGATGCGGTGACCGGTGCCGGGGCACATCGGGTTGTCGATCATCACGAGGGCAAGGGCGCCGATGGCGTCGCCGCGCTTGCGCAGCAGGTGCATCTCGGAGATCTTCTCTTCGAGCGGGCAGCCGCCCAACGCGATGCCGAGCGGGTTGGCCACGATCGCGCCCTGCTTGTCGGTGATGCCCTTGCTGCAGCTGTCCTTGTCACGTTCGTGGCAGAGCACGCAGTAGTGCACTTCGCTGAGTACTTCGCGGGTCGAGAACCGAGGGTCGGTGAGGGTGAAGCCGTCGCGCCGGCGCAGGCGAGCGTCGGGACCGGTGAGGGCATTGGGCAGCACCGGATTGGGCCGCGTGATGTGCACGAGATGCTGGTAATCGAGCGTCTCGGGGAAGCGGAAGACGACCCAGTCCTTGAACGCCGGAGCATGCACGTGAGCCGCGCACCAGCGGCGCAGGGCGTCGATCTCGGCGGCGACGCCGGCCTTGGCCGCCTCGTGGTCAGCGAGCTTGGCCGCTTCTTCGCGGTCGAGCAGCGCGCAGCCGGCGCGCGCGATCGCGAGTTCCTGTGCTCCGGGCTCGGCAGTGCCGGCCACGATCGCCGCGACGTAGGCGTGATCCGCGGCACTGGCCTGCACCGGCGCGCCGCCCTTGAGCAGCGGCAGGGCGCGACGGCGCACGAAGTCGATCTTGAAGCGGAAGAGGTCGTCGTAGGCGCGCGTGGCCGCGACCAGCGCCTCGGCGTCCGGGCCGACGGCGAACAGCCGCGCCACGAAGCGGCTGACGTGCGGGGCCATGGCCACCAGCAGGTTGGAGTGGTCGACCGCCCCCACTACCGCGCCCTCGCGCGGCGTGCTCCAGCGCTCCCACAGGCCCGGTTCGGCGGCTTGGAGGTCGGCGACAAACCGCTGGTGCAGGTCGGCAAGACGGGCCGGCTCGTGAAGATCTGCAAAGGTGAACCCGGGCAGTCCGAGCGGGGTGAGGGCAGACGGAATGACACTCATAGGCTACGGCGATTCGCCCGAAGCGGGCAGCTCTTAACCGTACATCCCTGGTCCACGCGAGTCAAACAAGCGGGCAGCCCCGTCGCGAGGTCGAGCGCGACGTACAGGACGTCGTGATCGTCGCCACCGGGTTCGCGCGCGGGCACGAACCCGCCGCATCACGTTCCGGAGGTCAGGAGGCGCACCGCGCCGGGCGCCTTGACTTGCCTCCGAAGCGCTGAGTACGCTCATCGTCTACGCTCGCGCGCCCGTGACCATCCAACTGAATGGCGACCCTTACGAGATCCCCGCGCCGCTGACCGTGTCGGCGCTGCTGTCCGTGCTGCACATCGACGGACGCCGGGTGGCGGTCGAATTGAACCTGGTCGTGCTCAAGCGCGCCGCCTTCGACACGACCGTGATTCAGGCAGGGGACTCGATGGAAATCGTCAACTTCGTGGGCGGCGGCGCCCCAGAATCCGGTCGGCGATGACGGCCGCGACCTCGGCCTCCGATCCGCTGGTCATCGCCGGCCGCACGTTCACGTCGCGGCTCATCCTCGGCACCGGCAAGTATCCGTCGCATGCGCTGATGCAGGCGGCCCACCGCGCCGCCGCCACCGAGATGGTGACGGTGGCCGTGCGCCGCGTCGACATCACGCGCCGGTCGGCGTCGCTCCTCGACTTCGTCGACGCCGACGCCATCACCCTGCTGCCCAATACCGCCGGCTGCTACACCGCGGCCGACGCCGTTCGCACCGCGCACCTGGGCCGCGAGGCCGGGCTCTCCAACTGGGTCAAGCTCGAGGTCATCGGCGACGAGGCCACGCTCTTCCCCGACACCGCCGCCCTCATCGAGGCCACGCGCGAGCTGGTCAAGGACGGCTTCATCGTGCTGCCCTACACCAACGACGATCCGATCGTGTGCCGCAAGCTCGAAGATGCCGGCGCGGTGGCAGTGATGCCGGCCGGCGCCCCGATCGGCTCGGGCCTTGGGATCCAGAACCTGACCAACCTGCGGATCATCCGCGAGCAGGCGCGGGTGCCGGTGATCGTCGATGCGGGCGTCGGCACCGCGTCCGACGCCGCCATCGCCATGGAGGTCGGCGCCGATGCCGTGCTGCTGAACACGGCCGTGGCCGGAGCGCGCGATCCGGTGGCCATGGCGGCCGCCATGATGCACGCGGTCATCGCCGGACGCCTCGCCTACTGCGCCGGCCGCATTCCGCGCCGCCTCTATGCCAGCGCGAGCAGCCCAATCGATGGCCTGGTGGGCCGCTGACGATGGCGGAACCGCGGTTGCGTACGGTGTCGGTCGAGGATCTGGTCCGCCTCAAGGTGGATCGCGAGACCGCCGATGCGCGCTACAACGCGGCTCTCACCGCCGTCGACGCCGCCATCCAGAGCCTCGGCGATCTGCCGCATCCGCCGCCCGGGCCGGATGAGCACCAGGTCACGCCCCTCAACCAGCAGTTCGCCATCAGCGTCGGGCCGCCGGCCCAGGCGGGATGGCGCGGACGTCTGGCGGCGTTCGTGTGGCGGGTGGTGCAGCCGTCGCTGGCCGCGCAGGAGCGCTTCAACGCCACGCTCGTCGATCACGTGAACCGGAGCGTGCCGCGCGAGCGGGCCGTCACCGCTGCCATCGACGCCGCCATCGGCCTGATGCGCCGGCACAGCGAGGAAGCGGCGCACTTCCAGTCGGCGCTGGTCGTCTACCTGCAGGCGCTCACGCCCTACATCGACACCAAGGACCACGAGTTCGCCGGCCTGGCAAAGCGCGCGGTCGAAGATTCTCAGGTCGCGCTGGCCCGCCTCGACGACGTCACGCGCGGGTTTGCCGGCGGCCTCAGTGGCCTTTCGGACGAGATGCTGAAGCGCTACAACGCGCTGCATCTGAGCGAACTGCACCAGGGCGCACGGCTCAAAGAGCTCGGCGCCACGCTCACGATCGTGCAGCAGCAGGGGCTGGCGCTGCGCCGCGAGCTGGCCCGCGGCCTGACGGTGGCGCCGACGGCCGCGTCTTCCGCGCCGGCCGCGAGCCCGCCGGCGCCGAGCGACGGGCAGCAGATGCTCGCCACCGATCCGCTGCACAGCCAGCAGTACGCGGGCTTCGAGGATCTCTTCCGCGGCAGCGAAGACGACATCAGCGACCGCCTGGCCGACTACGTGGCGCTCTTTGCCGGCGCGTCGGACGTGGTCGACATCGGCTGCGGCCGCGGGGAGTTCCTGGATCTGCTACGTGGCGCCGGCGTCAGCGCGCGCGGCGTCGACCAGAACCACGAGATGGTGGAGCGCTGCCGGGCCAAGGGCTTCGACGTGGCCGAAACCGATGGCCTCACGTTCCTGCAGTCCGCGCCGCCCGGCAGCCTGGGCGGGCTCATCGCCACGCAGGTGGTCGAACACCTGCAGCCCGACTACCTGCTGCGCTTCCTCGCCGCCGCCGCCGACGCTCTGCGGCCCGGTGCCCCGGTCGTGCTCGAGACGATCAATCCGGCGTGCTGGAGCGCGTTCTTCGACAGCTACATCCGCGATCTCACGCACGTGCGACCGGTGCATCCCGACACGCTGAAGTTCCTGGTGACGGCCGCCGGGTTCAGCAACGCGACGATCCAGTGGCGCTCGCCCTATCCCGACAACGGCAAGCTGGTGCGTCTGGTCAGCGCTGACACGAGCACTGGCGTCACGCCAGCGGCACCCGACCTGGCGCCGCTTGTCGACACCGTCAATCGCAACATCGATCGCCTCAACGAGCTCTTCTTCACCTTCCGGGACTACGCCGTCGTCGCCAGGCGCCCGTGATGGCGACTGGCCGGGCGCTGCGCTCCTTCCCGTGGTGACGCGCGCCCTCACCCTGACGCGCGCCGTGGTGGCCGGGTCGGTCGTCGGCGCCGCAATCGCGCACGCGCTGTTGCTCGGTGCCGACGGCAAGGCGGCATGGCCCACACTCGGCGCCCTCGCCCTCGGCCTGGCTGTGCGCACCGCTCGGCCGCGCTCCTCCACTCCGCTGGTTCTTGCCCTGGCGATCGGACCGGTGTGGATGGTCGGAGCCAGCGCCGTCACCGGCCGCGTCGACCTGCACTCGTTGGGGCCGTGGCTCGCGCTGCTCGCGGGATGGCTGGCGTGGCCACGCCCCTCGGCCTGGAGCCTGACCGGGGCGTGGCAGATCGGCGTCGTGATGTGGACGCTGGTGCTGGCCATGACCTGGCCGATCGCGGCGTGGCGCGAACTCGACTTCACGCTCGACACTGTCGGTCTGCCGATCGTCAACGGGTCGATGGCAGGCTCGCCGCTCTACGCCGCCGCCTTCGTGGCCCTCACCGCTCTGGCGCAGATCGTCTCGCTGCTCCTCTTCGACTGGGCCTGGGACGCGGGGCCAGACCGGCGGCGGGCGTGGCTGGCGTGGGCGCCGGGCGTGGCGGCGGCCTGTGTCCTGGCGGTGTGGCAACAGGCGATCGATCCGGCGGCGTTCAGCAGCCAGCCCTGGATCGGCCTCGGACGGGCTGCCGGTCCTCTCTACGACGCCAACGCGATGGGGGCACTGGCGGCCCTCGTGGGGGCGGCCCTCGCCGCCCCGGCGCTGAGCCCCGCCCGCATGCGGCCGGCGCTGTGGTGCGCCGGGTGGGCGGCGCTGGCGCTCAGTGGCGTGGTGGCGTCGGGTTCGCGCACGGCGCTGGCGGCCCTCGTGGTCAGCGCCGCCGTCACCGGGGTCGTCGCCCTGCGTGGCCGCCAGCGGCTGGCGTTCGCGCTCACGCTGGTGCTGGTGACGGTTGCAATCGCGAGCTACGGCGCTGGACGCGAGGAGACGCCGCTCGGCACCGCGGCGGGCCGCCTTGCCGGCACGGTGCGGCGCGTCACCGCAGGCGACGTCAGTGGCCTGGTCGACATCGCCTGGCGTCGCGACGGCTACGGACCAGCATCGGTGGCCGTGATCGCTGACCACCCGTGGGTCGGCGTCGGCCCCGGCACCTTCGGCACTGTGATCGCTGACTACGCGCGCGAGGCCCTCGGTAGCCCCCTGCCGCCCGACAACGCGCAGAACTGGTGGCGGCAGCAGTTGGCCGACCTCGGTGTGCTCGGCGCGGGGGGCGCGCTCCTGTGCTCGATTCTCGCGGCGCTGGCCGTGGTGCGATCGTGGCGTGGCTCGCGCGAAGCGGCCGTCGCCGCCGCGCCGCTCCTGGTCTTGGGGTTGATGGCCGTGGTGAGCCCAGCGACGCAGCATCCGGTGCTGCAGGTCGTGGCCGCACTCGTGGTCGCCTCAGCCGTGACGCCCCGCCTCGGGGTTGGCAGCCCGCCAGCGTCGCCGCCAGCACCGGCGCCATTCCTCGTGCCCCTGGCATGGACGCTCGCCATCGCCTGCAGCGTCGGTCTCGCGGTGAGCGGCGCGCGCGACTTCCGGCCGGCGGCCCGAGCGGCACGCTTCCACTTCTCCTACGTCTACGGCATCTCGGAGCCGGTCACCACGTCGTTCGGCGGCGGCGGGCGGTGGGCGGCGCGACGGGCCGTCGCGGTCATCGAACCGGGCGCCGGCACGCATCTGCTGGTGCGCGTCGTCATGCCGCAGGAGAACCTGGCGACCAACCCGGTCACGGTGACGGTGTCCGACCGCACCGGGGAAGTGTGCCGGTTCGAGGCCCGCGACCAGCGCGCGCTCGACTGCATGCTCTCGGTGCCCGGTCCGGACTGGCCGTTCGTGCAGATCGGCATCAGCGAGGCATGGCGCCGCGAGAACGGCGTCGAGCAGGCCGGACTGATCTCGGCCCGCTTCGAGCCCTAGAAGGTCAGCGGCGCAAGAAGTCGCCGATCGCGGTCACGACCTGCTGTAACTGGCCGTCGTGCAGCTCGGCATAGATCGGCAGCGCCAGCACGCGCGCCGCGGCCGCATCCGCCGCGGGGAACGCGCCGGCCGACGAGGGTAGCGCCGCAAAGCACGCCTGACGGTGGAACGGCACTGGATAGTAGATCTCGGTGCCGATGCCCCGCGCCGTGAGGAACGCGCGCAGCGCGTCGCGCTCCGGCACCTGCACGACGAACTGGTTGTAGACGTGGTAGACGCCGTCGCGCTCGTAGGGCACCGTCACCCGATCGAGCAGGCCAGCGGCGGCGAAGAGCTCGCGATAGCGCGCGGCGTTGCTGCGCCGGCCCTCGGTCCACGCCGGCAGGTGCGGCAGCTTCACGCGCAGCACCGCCGCCTGGATGGCGTCGAGGCGGAAGTTGCCGCCGATGATCGCGTGGTGGTACTTCGGCTGCTGGCCGTGATCGCGGAGCAAACGTAATCGGTCGGCGGTCGCGCTGTCGTTGGTCGTGACGAGACCGCCGTCCCCGAACGCGCCGAGATTCTTGGTCGGATAGAACGAGAAGCAACCGATCCGCCCGAAGCCGCCCACGGCGCGGCCGCCTTCGCGGGCGCCGATGGCCTGCGCGGCATCCTCCACGATCGGCACGCCGTGCGTCTCCGACAGAGCGGTGAGACGAGCCATGTCGGCCGCCTGCCCGTAGAGGTGCACCGGCATGATCGCCTTCGTGCGGGGCGTGATGGCGCGCGCCACCGCGTCGACGTCGAGGTTGAAAGAGCGCGCGTCGATGTCGACGAGCACGGGTGTGGCGCCGAGGCGCGACACCGATCCGGCCGACGCGAAAAAGGAGAAGGTCGGCGTGATCACCTCATCGCCCGGGCCGATGCCGAGAGCCATCAAGGCGGCGATGAGCGCGTCGGTGCCCGACGACATCCCGACCGCGTGAGCCACGCCGAGCGCCGCGGCAAGCTCGCCTTCCAGGGCCACGACCTCGTCGCCGAGGATGCAGCGCTGGCTGTCGCACACGCGCACGACGGCCTCGAGCACCGCGTCGCGCAGCGGCCGATACTGCGCCTGCAGGTCGAGCAGCGGGACGGGCGACGCGGAAGCCTCGGACATGGTGGCGCGAGTCAGCGGCCGGATGGCCGCTATCCCTGCAGAACGCCGGGGCGTTCGGTGTGGCGCTGGATGTCGGCGTCGACCATCATGCCGACCAGCTGTTCGAAGCCCACTTCGGGCTGCCAGCCGAGCTCCGTCCTGGCCTTGGACGGGTCGCCGATCAGGTGATCCACTTCGGCCGGGCGCATGAAGCGCTGGTCGAACTTGACGTGGTCCTTCCAGTCGAGTCCGGCATGCCGGAAGGCGAGTTCGACCAGGCGCTGCACCGAGTGACTCTCGCCGGTGGCGACGACGTAGTCGTCGGGCCGTTCCTGCTGCAGCATCAGCCACATCGCGCGCACGTAGTCGCCGGCAAAGCCCCAGTCGCGCTGCGCGTCGAG
>JBDTWC010000103.1:0-7337 GCA_040006875.1 Acidobacteriota bacterium
GATGCCCCACAAGGGCAGGAAGTTCCTGCCGCTGGTCGGCACGGTGTTCGTGTTCATCCTGCTCGGTAACCTGATGGGCCAGATTCCCGGCCTCGGCTCCCCGACCAGCAACGTGAACGTGCCGTTCGCGCTCGCCCTCACGGTGTGGCTCTACTACCACGTGGAAGGCGTCAAGGCGCAGGGCATCGGCAATTACCTGCTACACTTCGCCTTCCCGCCGGGCGTGCCCAAGGCCATGGCGCCGCTGATGCTGCCGATCGAGATCATCAGCCACGCCTCGCGCGTGATGTCGCTCACGCTGCGTCTCTTCGGCAACATCTTCGGCGAGCACCTGGTGGTGCTCATCATCGGCAGCATCGTGCCCTTCCTGGCGCCGCTGCCGATTCAGATGCTCGGTCTCATCGTCGGTCCGCTGCAGGCGTTCATCTTCATGACGCTGACCGCGATCTACCTGGCCTCGGCCACGGCCGTCGACGAACACCACTAAGGTCGGAAGCTCGGGTCCCGGGCCCTGGGCTGCTCCTGCTGGCCGCTGGTTCGTGCGAGCCGCTAGCCGGCGATCCGAATACGGTGCTCGCTCGCCGCGTTGTCAGGGAGATCCGAGAACCAGCACACGAACTCGTCCACCAGGTCGACCTTCAACAGGTAGTCGCCCGGCGGCAGCGCGGGCGGAAGATCGAACACCAGGGTGGCCGCGGTGGTGCCGCCAGGCGGCACGTCGGCCGGCAGCGGCGTGCGGCCCAGCACGTCGGTCACCACCCGCCCGGTGGTGGCGTCGGTCCACTTGGCCCCGAAGGTCACGTAGCCGCCATGGCGCAGGGGGCGCGCCAACCAGTGCGTGTCGCCGGTGTTTTGCGCCCGCGCCTGCACCACCAGCCGCGCGCCGGCAGCCACTGAGGCCGGCAGCGGATCGGTCGAGATGACGCCCGCCAGCACGCCGGGATAGCGCGACGTCTTCGGCTTGGCTCCGGCCCGCACGATCATGCCGAAGGCGTGATGCTTGTGCAGCTCCTCGATGACGCCCGCCGCTGTCATGTGGGGGCGAGGATGGCGACCGGTGAGATACAGATCGATCTCTTGCACGGGCAGCAGGCGCAGGGGCGGCTGGAGCGTCGCCGTCAGCATGGCCTCGCCGAACTGGCGGTCGAGGGCGGCGCGCAGGAACGCCAGCACGTCGAAGGCCAGGTCGTCCTCGCCGTGCTCGGCACGCGCCCGCTTGGTTTCGGCCTGGTCGAGATGGGCGAGCCCGGGTTCCGAGAACACCATCCGCGCGCCCGGCTTCATCACCCGCGCCAGCTCGCCGAGCGCGGTGGGCAGGTCGTCCACGTGGTGCATCGCATTCATGCAGAAGACCCCGTCGAACGCGCCCTCGGCACAGGGCAGGTGCTGCGCGACGCCGCGCGTCACCCGCACCGTGCCGGCGATGCGTGACGCGTCGAAGGTGAGGCGGCGGCGGTTGTTCGCGAGGGCCGCGCCGTCGGGATCCACGGCCACCACGTCGTAGCCGAAGCGGGCCAGCATCTCCGACGAGAAGCCCGAGCCGGCGCCGAGATCGAGCACGCGGTCGCCCGGCCGGCAATCGAGCAGCAGCAGCAGGGTCGACAGGTCGAACAACCAGCGCAACCCGACGTCGTGCGTGGCGGGACTGACGGGAAACAGCCCGCGCGAGTAGACATCTCCGGCGCTCTCGTTCGGGTCGCTCATCGGGCGTAGACTAGCATGCCGCTTCCGACCCTTTCCGCGCCGGAGTTGACCGTGAACAGAGCCGCAACCTGCTTCACCCGTGGAGTGCTGCTGGCCGTCGTGGCCGTGGCCACCATTTCGCCGCCGGCGCTCGGCCAGAACAATCGCATCGACGTCGTGGCGCCCACCGCACCCGACCTGGCGCCCTACGGCCCGCACGCGATCGGCGTGCGCACGATCGAGGCGACCGACAAGGGCCGACCCGACGTGCTCAAGACGGTCGAGGGCGGAGCCACGGCGCGCTACGACCGTCCGCTTACACTCGAGGTCTGGTATCCCGCCGTCACTGGCCCAGCCACGGCGGGAAGCGGCGACTATCGCGTCGTCACGCGCGACCCCGGCGTGACCGTGACGCTACACGGCAAGGCCGTGCGCGACGCCGCGCCTTTCGCCACCGACGAGCCGTTCCCGCTCGTGATCCTCTCGCACGGCTATCCCGGCAACCGCTATCTGATGAGCCATCTGGGCGAGAACCTGGCGAGCAAGGGCTATGTGGCCGTCTCGATCGATCACACCGACAGCACGTACGACAACTTGAAGGCCTTCGCCAGCACGCTCTACAACCGCGCCTTCGATCAGCTCTTCGTGCTCAACGAGATCGCGCGGCTCGGCGCCGCCGGCTCGGGCAGCTTCCTGGCCGGACGCGTCGATGCCACGCACACCGGCATCATCGGCTACTCGATGGGCGGCTACGGACTGGTCAACGTGATCGGGGGCGGCTACAGCCGGGCCGCCGCTACGTTTCCTGGCGCGCCGCCGAACCAGCTCCTGCGCGATCGCGGCGCCGACACGGCGTCGTATGTGGCGTCGGCCGACCCGCGCATCAAGGCCGCGGTGGCGATCGGCCCGTGGGGCATGCAGGCGGGCTACTGGAACGCCGCCGGTCTGGCCGGCATCCGCACGCCGACCTTGTTCGTGGCCGGCAGTGCCGACGACGTGTCGGGTTACGAGCAGGGCACCCGCGCGATCTATGCCGGCGCGGTGAATGCCGATCGCTACCTGCTCACGTTCATGAACGCCAACCACAACGCCGGCGCGCCGATTCCGGCCCCGGCCGAGACCTACGCCTACTCCGAGGCGCTCAAGTCGTACCCGTTTTCGCACTACGCCGATGCGGTGTGGGATACGGTGCGGATGAACAACGTCCTCGCGCACTTCGTGACCGCGCACTTCGACGCGCGCCTCAAGGGCGACGCCGCCAAGCTCGCCTACTTCGACCTCGTGCCCAACGGCCGGGACGCCGTCTACGCCGTCGATCGTAACGGCGTGCAACAGCCCGCGCACACCTATTGGAAGGGCTTCAAACGCGGCACCACTGTCGGTCTCATGCTGGAACACGCGACCCCGATGGCCGCCGTTCCACGCTGATTTCTCGCGCCGCCTTCGCGGCTGTCACACTTCTTCCACACTTCCGTCACGCCAGGTCCAACATCTGGTCGTCTACATCAGTAGGTGACCAACATGAAACGCATCTTCTGGATACTCGTTCCTTTGCTCGTCGTCGGTGGCGCAGCTGTGTTTTATTTCGGGATCGACGCAAAGGCGCAGGCGCCGCAGCTGACGCTGGCGGCGGCAACCCGCGGCGCGGTGGTCGAGTCAGTCAGCGCCACCGGCACGCTGCAGCCCGTCGATACGGTACAGGTGGGCACCCAGGTCAGCGGCACCATCGCCGAGCTGAACACTGACTTCAACCTGCCGGTGAAGCGCGGCCAGGTGGTGGCCAAACTCGACCAGGCCGTGTTCCAGTCGCAGGTTGCGCAGGCGCAAGCCACGCTGACCCGGCTGAACGCCGAGCTCGAGAGCGCGCAGGTGCAGAGCGACGACGCGGCGCTCAAGTCGAAACGCGCCGAGCAGCTCGGCCAGCGTCAGTTGCTTGCGCAACAGGACATCGACACCGCCGCCTCGACCGCCAAGGTGGCCGCGGTGGGCGTGAAGGCGGCGCTGGCGCAGCGCGATCAGGCCAAGGCCGCGCTCGACCAGGCGCAGGTGAACCTGTCGCACACCGTGATCACGTCGCCGGTCGACGGCATCGTGCTGAGCCGCAACGTCGAGATCGGCCAGACCGTGTCGGCCGGCCTGCAGGCGCCCACGCTGTTCGTGATCGCCCGCAATCTCGACGAGCTGCAGCTCGAAGCGCGCATCGACGAGTCGGACATCGGCCGGGTGGCGTCGCAGCAGCCCGTGAGCTTCACGGTCGACGCCTATCCGCGGCTCACCTTCACCGGCGTCGTGCGCCAGGTACGTCTGCAGCCCACGGTGGTGCAGAACGTCGTGAGCTACACCACCGTCGTCGACGTGCCCAATCCCGAGAAGCTGCTGAAGCCCGGCATGACCGCCACGCTGGCGGTGGAAGTGGCCCGCGCCGACGACGTCGTGCGCGTGCCCAGCGCCGCCATCCGCTTCGCGCCCAAGGCCGACGTGGTGGCCGCGGTGAACGGCAAGGATCACACGCCGGCCGCAGATGCGGCCCCAGCGGCGGGTGACGGCCGCAAGCGAGGCGCCACCATCTGGGTGATGAATAACGGCGTCATGACCCCCGTGCCGGTGCGCACGGGCGTGTCGGACGGCGTGCAGGTTGCGGTGCTGAGCGGAGTGGACGAGGGCGCGCAGGTGGTCACCGGCGTTGCGACCACGTCAGCCGCCAGCACCGCCACGACTGGCTCGCCGCTGATGCCGTCGTTCCCGCGTCGCGGCGGCAACGCCAACGGAGGCGGCAGCCGCCCGGCTGCCGGACGCTGATGAAGGCCGGCAGCACGTTCACGACCGCGTTCGAGGCGATCAGCCGCAACCTGATGCGCTCGGCGCTGACCTCGCTCGGCATCATCATCGGCGTGGCCGCGGTGATCGTGATGATGGCTATCGGCGCCGGCGCGCGCAAGGCGATCGAGGCGCAGGTGTCGAGCCTCGGCACCAACGTGATCACGGTCATGGCCGGCTCGATGAACATAGGCGGCGTCCGTCTGGGCCAAGGCGCCACGAGCACCCTTACCGCCGACGACGCCACCGCGATCGTGAGCGACGTGCGCGGCGTGTCGGCCGTGTCGCCGTCGCTCAACCTGCGCACGCAGGTGCTGTCGTCGACCGCCAACTGGCAGACGCAGATCCAGGGCGTGGGCGCGGCCTTGCCGGCGATTCGCAGCTGGCCGGTCGAGAGCGGCAGCTTCTTCTCGAACGAAGACGTGACCCGCACCGCCAAGGTGGCCGTGCTCGGCAGCGCGGTGCGCGATCAGCTGTTCGGCACCGGCATCGATCCGATCGGCGAAACGATCCGGATCAACAACCAGCCGTTCATCGTCGTCGGCGTGCTGACCCGCAAGGGGCAGACGCCGATGGGTCAGGATCAGGACGACGCGGTGATGGTGCCGTGGGAAACGGTGCAGAAGCGCCTGATGGGCGTGACCTATCTGTCGAGCATCACGGTGGCGCTCGACGGCTCGGTGCCGTCGGCCGACGTGTCGGCCAATCTGGCCGAGGTGCTGCGCCGCCGCCACAAGCTGGTCGGCGCCGACGCCGACGACTTCACGCTGCGTTCAGCCGAAGAGATGGCGAGCGTGCTGACCTCGACCACGAGCACGATGTCGTATCTGCTGGCCAGCGTGGCCGCCGTGTCGCTGATCGTCGGCGGCATCGGCATCATGAACATCATGCTCGTGTCGGTCACCGAGCGGACCAAGGAGATCGGCCTGCGCCGCGCGCTCGGCGCCAAGCGCACCGACGTGCTGTCGCAGTTCTTGATCGAGGCGCTGGCGCTTAGCCTGGGCGGAGGCCTCACCGGCGTCGCAGTGGGCATCGGCACGTCCTACGGCCTGTCGTCCCTGCTCCACTGGACGACGGCCGTGTCGACGACCGCCGTGTTCATGTCGTTCGGCTTCGCGGCCACGATCGGCGTGGTGTTCGGCTTCGTGCCGGCGCGCCGCGCCGCCAGCCTCAATCCGCTCGAAGCGCTGCGCTACGAGTGACGCACCGGAGCTCTTCCGGCCTCTACTTCGGCCGCGGCGCCAGCGCGCCACGCAGCTTGTCGGCCAGCGAGCCCAGCGACGCGCTGGGCGCGGCATCCGGACGGGCGGCATACTCACGAAGTTCCGCCTGCTCCTGCTGCTCCGCCACGGCCTTCTTGCTGAGCCGAATGCGCCGGCCGGCCGCGTCGACCTCGAGCACCGCGACCTCGACCTCGCTGCCGAGCGGGAACGCCTTGAGCATGTCCTGATCGCGATCGACGCCGGTTTCCGCGAACGGGAGCAGGCCGGTCTTGCCAGGCGCCAGGAACACGAAGATGCCGAACTTCTCGTGGCGCTCGACCTTGCCGGTCACGATCGCGCCGGGGGCGATGCCACTTACCGGAGCCGCGCCGCCCGCCGCGCGGGTCGAGCCCGCTTCGACCATCGCCACGCCGATGCGCTTCTGCGCCAGATCGATGGTCAGGATCTCGAACGAGCCGCTGGTGCCCGAGGTGAGGGTCTTGGCCCAGCCGCCGACGCGGCCGGTGGGCGGGAAGGTCGACGCGTGCGCCAGGCCTTCGATGCCCGGTTCGAGTTCCACGAACGCGCCGAACTCGGCGATGCGCGTGATGCGGCCGGTGCGCACCTGGCCCACTTCGTAGGTGGTCGCCACCGCCGTCCACGGATCGTCGAGCAGCTGCTTGAGGCCGAGCGAGATCTTGAAGTTGCCCTCGTCGACGCGCAGCACCTTGACGGTCACTTCGTCGCCGGGCGCCACGATTTCGTTCGGGTTGGTGACGCGCGACCAGCCCATCTCGGACACGTGCAGCAGGCCCTGGATGCCGCCGCCCAGATCGACGAACGCGCCGAAGTCGAGCACCGAGGTGATGCGGCCGGGCAGCACGGCGCCGACCACGATCGACTTGCGAACCTCGGCGGCGCTCGCCTTCTGCTCTTCCTCGAGCTGCTTGCGGCGCGACACCACGACGTCTTTGCCGCCGTCTTTGTACTCGATGATCTTGAAGGCGTAGGTCTTGCCCTCGTGCACGGCCGGATCGGCGGTGCGCGCGATGTCGATCTGCGACAGCGGGCAGAACGCGCGCTCGCGGGCGATGCGCACCTCGTAGCCGCCCTTGACCTGCTTCTCGACCTTGCCTTCGACGGCGAGGCCCGCCTGGTAGGCGTCTTCGATCTCGCGCTGCGTGGCGGCGTTGCGCACGCCCTTGCGCGACAGCACGATCCCACCGGCGGTTGACACGACCATGGCCTGGATGCGGTCGCCGACGTCGAACTCGACGTCGCCTTCGCCGTCCTTCAGCTCGGCCAGATCGATCTGCGCCTCGCCCTTGCCGCCCACGTTGATGAACGCCACCTTCGGGCCGAAGGCCACGATCGTGCCCTGGATGGTCTGGCCGCGGTCGAACTGCTTCGCCTTGGTGGACGCCGCGAACATGGACGCGAAGTCTTCCTCGACCTCGGGCTCGGGCTCGGGTTCCGGCTCCGGGGCCGCCTCGGGCGCGGCCTCAAGCTCGGGCGCCGCATCGGATGCCGCCGGGGCGTGAAGGTCGCGCTGGGCTTCGGGGGCGAACTCGGCTGCGGGCTCGGGGGCGGCGGCGGGGGTCGCGGCGATCTCGGACTCGGACTCGTTCACGGCGT
>JBDTWC010000104.1:0-7272 GCA_040006875.1 Acidobacteriota bacterium
CCAGCGCCTTCCGACTCTCGGTGGCTCGCGCGCGCGCGGCGTCGAGATCGGCCTGCGCCGAGCGCGTCTGAGCGGCGGCGCCACGGGCATCGGCTTCCAGCGCATTCACGCCGGCTGTGGCAGCGGCGGCGGAACTGGCCGCCTGCACGCGATCGATGCGCGCCAGGACCTGGCCGGCCGTGACCCGGTCGCCTTCCTTCACCGCCAGCCCCACCAGGCGCCCCATCGCGCTCGAGCCGATGTCGGCGTAGCGGGTGGCCACGACTTCGCCGGAGGCGGTCACAAACGACTGCAGCGACGCCGTGCGCGTCACGACCGCCACGTCGATCTCGCGGGCCTCGGGCCCGCGATTGCGCGAGAAGTAGAAAGCGGCGATCAGCCCCAGGAGCAGTGCAGCCAGCAGCCAGCGACGGGTCGTCATCATGTGAGTGTATGCTTCTGACGCAGCCACGGACGGTCAGGTCCCCGTCTAGTCGGGGACCTAGCCTACGATTTCGCGTCCAAGGGTGTGACATCATGCCGCCTTCTTCCCGGACGCGCAACGTGACCGACGCGATCGTGCAGGCGCTCGGCGCCGTGTCAGCACATCGTCTGCGCTCGACCCTGGGGGCGCTGGCGATCGCGGCTGCGGTGGCCACGATCGTGGTGGTGGTGGCGGCGCTTGACGGCGTGGCCAGCTACGCGCGGACGACGACGGCGCGATCGTTCGGATCGGACACGTTCCTCATCGCGCAGGTCGCGTCACCCGGTCGCGTCACCCGGCGGGAGCTGCAATTGCAGCTGCAGCGCAACCCCGCGATCCGGCGGGCAGAGCTGGCGGCGGTCGAGCGTCTGGCCGGCGATCTCGTAGAGTACGCACCCAATGCGCAGACCACGGCGGAAGTCGTGGCCGGCGGACGCAGCTACGAGAACGGAGCGGTCACGGGCACGACCGCATCGCTGGCTGATTTGCGGGACCTGGCGATCGTGCGCGGCCGCTTCTTTCGCCCCGACGAGGATCGGCGCGGCGCGCAGGTGGCGGTCATCGGCGCCGACGTGGCGGCGACGCTCTTCCCTGCGCAGGACCCGCTCGAGCAGTTCATTCGCGTGGCCGGCCGGCGTTTCGAGGTGATTGGGCTCCAGGACCAGCTCGGGAACTCGGGCGGCGCGTCCCTCGACCGCTACGTGTGGATTCCCATGGCTGCCTACGAACGCGCGTTCGGCGCGTCACGCAGCCTGCAGATCTTCGCGAAGACCCTCGGCGCCCGGCCGTCGGTGGACGGCGAAGACCGCGCGCGCATCTCGTTCAGAGCGGTGCGCGGCCTCGCACCGGGCGCCGACGACACGTTCGATCTGCTCACGCCCGACGCGGCCCGTGGCTTCGTGCTGAACCTCTCGCAGCGCATCGGCGCGGCGGCCGCGCCGATCTCGGCGATGGCCCTGCTGGCGGCGATCGTGGTCGTGACCAACACCGTGCTCGTGTCGGTCACGACGCGTACCCACGAAATCGGCGTGCGGCGGGCGCTCGGGGCCACGCGGCGACAGATCATGGGCGAAGTGCTGGCCGAGTCAGTCGTGGTCGCGATGATCGGCGGTGTGGCCGGGGCCGCGGCCGCGGCCGGACTGGTGGCTGTCTTGTCGTCGTCACTCGGCGTGCCGGTCGCCGTGCGCGGCACCACCGTGGCGCTCGGGGTCACGGCAGCCGCGCTGAGCGGCATTCTGGCCGGCTGGTACCCCGCCCGGCGGGCCACACGACTCGACGTGATCACCGCGCTCAGGACCGAGTAGCGGGATGAGCGTCACCGATCCGACGCGCAGCGATGTGGCCCGGCTGGGCGCCTCGATTCGTGAAGCCGCCCGCCTGGCCTGGGATTCGCTGCGCGGGCAGCCCGCGCGGTCCGGCCTGGCAATCGGCGGGGTCGTGATTGGCATCGTCACCGTCGTGCTCGTGGCCTCGGTGCTGGTCGGCCTGCGTAACAGCGTGGCGCAGCTGTTCCGCGAACTGGGTACCGACAACATCTTCGCGTTCCATCGCAACGGCGATCCTTACACCCCGGCCTCCGACCAAGACGCGCTGCGGCGGCCCCTGACGCCGGCCTACGCCGCCACCATCGAGCGCCTGGGCACGTCGGTCCGGGATGTCGGCGTCCAACTGCTCGTGCCGGCGGTGACCGCGACCCGCACGATCACCGCCCGCGCCGGCGGCAACGAGTCAGACTCGGTGCTCATCGAGGGCGTGTCGGCGAATTTCTTCGACGTGACCGGCGCCGAGTTCGCGGCCGGACGTCCCTTCACCGAGGTCGAGAACGGCGTGGTCGCGCCGGTGGCGGTGCTGGGCGCGAATGTGGCCACGGCGCTCTTCGGCCCGGGCGAGGCCGTCGGGAAGCCTTTCTTGCTCGGCGGCGAGCGCTATTTCGTGATCGGGGTGCTGGCCAAGCGCAAGGGCACGTTCTTCGGCGAGAACCGCAACGACAACGTCGTGTCGCTGCCGGTGGCCACGGCCCGCCGGCGCTTCCCTGAGGCGGTGAACACAGTGCTCTACGTGCGCGCCAAGCCCGGTGAGCGCGAGAACGCGCGGGCCGAGGCCGAGATCATCCTGCGGCTGCTGCGCGGGGTGCGCGACGACCAGCCGAGCGACTTCCAGCTCTCGACATCGGACCAGATCATCGCGCAGTTCGACAAGCTCGGCTACCAGCTCTTTCTGGCCACGGTGGGCCTCGCGGCCGTGAGCCTCCTGATTGGCGGCATCGGCATCGCCAACGTGATGGTGATGAGCGTGACCGAGCGCACCCGCGAGATCGGCCTGCGCCTGGCCATCGGCGCGCGCCGCCAGGAAGTGCTGCGCCAGTTCCTCTTCGAGGCGGCGATGCTGGCCGGTGCTGGAGGAATAGCCGGGGTCGTGACCGCGACGCTGCTCGGCCTCATCGCCACCGCCGTGGCGCCGGCCTTTCCCGCCGTGCCGCCGCTCTGGGCGGTGCTGTCGGGCTTCGTCACTTCGGTGGCGGTGGGCGTAGTGGCCGGCTACTGGCCCGCGCGCCGAGCCGCGGAGCTCGATCCGGTGGAGGCGCTGCGTTACGAATGAGTAGCGTCGTGCCGCACGTGGTCGTGGTGGGGGGCGGCTTTGCCGGCCTGGCGGCTGCGCGTGGCTTGCAGCGCGCGGCCCTGCGGGTCACGGTGGTCGACCGCCACAACCATCACGTGTTCCAGCCGCTTCTTTATCAAGTGGCGACGGCCGGGCTGTCGCCGGCTGACATCGCGGCGCCGATCCGCTGGATCCTCCGGCGTCAGGACAACGTGCGCGTGTTGCTCGGCGAGGTCGTGGGCATGGATCTGCTGGGCCGCCAGGTGACGCTCGCGGCGGGGCTCGTGATCGACTACGACTATCTGGTCGTCGCCACCGGCGTGACCCACGCCTACTTCGGTCACGACGACTGGTCGGCATTCGCGCCCGGCTTGAAGACGCTCGACGACGCCGTGGCGATTCGACGCCGCGTATTGCTGGCCTTCGAACGGGCCGAGCGCGAGCCGTCGCCGGCGCGCCAACGCGAGCTGCTGACGTTTGTGGTCATCGGCGGTGGCCCGACCGGGGTGGAGATGGCGGGAGCGATCGCCGAGATCGCCCGCCAGTCGCTGCGCCACGAGTTCGACGCGATCGCGCCGCACACGGCCCGTGTGCTGCTGCTCGAGGGCGGGCCCACGATCCTGACCAGTTACGTCGAGTCGTTACGCGCGTCGGCGCGGGCGGCCCTGACCACGCTCGGGGTCGAGGTGCGCGAGCGCGCCACGGTCACCTACGTCGGCGATGGGGAGGTAGATCTCGGCGATGAGCGGATCGCCGCCGGTACGATCGTGTGGGCGGCCGGGGTCCAGGCCTCGCCGCTGGGACGGATGCTGGGTGCGCCGGTCGATCGGCTGGGCCGCGTGCTGGTGGCCGCCGACCTGTCGCTGCCGGCGCATGCGGAGGTGTTCGTGGCTGGCGATCTGATGCGCGTCGACGGAGCCGATGGCCAACCCGTGCCCGGCGTGGCGCAGGCGGCGATGCAGGCGGGAAAGGCCGCGGCGCGCAACATCCAGCATCGTCTGGCCGGCACCGCCACCGAGCCGTACGCCTATCGCGACCTGGGTGCCATGGCCACCATCGGCCGCGCGCGAGCGATCGCGGACCTGGGCTGGATTCGGCTCACGGGCTATCCCGCGTGGTTGGCCTGGCTCTTCCTGCACCTGGTGTTCCTGGTCGGCTTCAAGAATCGCCTGGTCGTACTGGTGCAGTGGCTCGTGGCCTACGTGACCCGCCAACGGGGCGTGAGGTTGATTACCGGCGACCAAGAGATCGGGCGACGCGCTGATCGCTAGCGCTCCAGGCGCAGCACCCGGCCGGGCAGCAGCTCGGCGAACTGGTTGCGCAGGCGCACGACCTTGCCGTTGACCACGATCGTGGCGAAGCCCTCGGCGATCTGGTGCGGGTTCTCGTAGGTCGCGGTCTCCTTGACCTGCGCGAGATCGAAGACGAGCAGGTCGGCAAACGCGCCCTCGCGCACCACGCCGCGGTCCTTCAGGCCGAACACCTCGGCGGCGAGGCCGGTCATCGAGCGGATGGCGAAGGGCAGGTCCACGACCTGCCGGGTGCGCACGTAGCGTTCGAGCTTGCGCGGGAACGCACCATAGGCGCGCGGATGCGGCTTGCCCTCGGTGATGGGCTGCAGGCCGCCGTCGGTGCAGGTCATGGTCCACGACTGGCGCATGATGAGCGCGATGTCGTCGTCCGACATGTTGAACGACACGAGCCCGGCATCGCCCTTCTCGAGCAGGGTCAAGGCATACTCTTCCGGCGGCAGGCCCGCGGCCTGTGCCAGGTCGGAGAGGCGCTTGCCTTCGATGGTCGTATCGGGCTCGTACTCCGACACGAGGAAGGTGTCGGCGCCGCCGCGGCGCGCCAGGTTGGCCTTCACCTCGTCGCGCACCTTGCCGCGCAGCTCGCCGGTGAGCCGGCGTAACATCACGTCGCGGCCGCCCACCTGGGCCCAGCGCGGCATCAGCGCGCCGACGATGCCGGTGCCACTGGCTTCATACGGATACTGATCGGCAAACACCCTGACACCGCGCGCGCGCGCCGCCTCGATGTGGGCCACGAGCGTTTTCGAGAGCCCCCAGCTGGCTGGGCCCAACGCCTTCATGTGGGTCACGACGCCGATGAGCCCGCCCTTCTCGGCGATCTCGATCACCTCGTCGACCGCGGCCACGACGCCGATCCCGTAGTCGGCCTCGTCGCGAATGTGGCTCGCGTAGGTGCCGCCGAACGGCGCGGCCTCCTTGGCCATCGCGATCACCTCGGCGGTCTTCGAATACGACCCCGGCGCGTAGTAGAGCCCACTTGAGAGGCCGAACGCTCCGGCGCGCATGCCCTCGTGCACCATCGTGTTCATCCGCGCCTGCTCGGCCGGCGTGGGATCGCGGTCGGTCATGCCCATCACGGCATTGCGCACCGAGCCGTGCGGCACCATCAGGCCGACGTTGGGTCCGATGCCGTCGCGCTGGAAGGCGGCGCGTTGCGCGACGAGATCCACGGGACCGCCGCCGTCGGGATTTACGAGCACGGTGGTGATGCCCTGAGCGAGCACCGGTTGTCCTTGCTTCAACGCCGCCGTGGCCAGCCCGGGGCCGGAATGCGAGTGGACGTCGATGAAGCCGGGGGTCACATAGCGGCCGGTGGCATCGACCACGGTGGCGGCGGTGGCGCCCGACAGGTCGCCGACCGCTCGGATGCGATCGCCCGAAACGCCGACATCGGCCCGGCGCGGCGCCGCGCCAGCGCCGTCGACGATCTGGCCGCCGCGGATGAGCAGGTCGAATCGCGTCTGCGCCGCCGCGCGGGGCGCCCACCCGGCGACGGCCGCAAGCGCGAGCCCGCACGCGGCGGAGCTCCATCGTCTGTGCATGGGTCTGATCCTCGCGCCGTGGCCTGCCTCGACGGCTTCGCACGGCGCTTGGGCATTGTAGCCGTCAGGCCGTGGCTCCGGGATCGGGACTGCGCACGCCTGCGGTGCGCCCGATGACGTGCCGATACAATAGGGGAAGCCTTGTCTGCCGACGACTAGTGCGGCAGCGGCGACGAGATCCCCGCATGTGCCACGACCACTTCACCGCGAAGCCCGCGCCGCCACCGGCGTTCGCTCCCTGGCCTGCACCCCAGCAGTGGTGCGACGTGTCGGCCGACCAGGCCGACGGCTTTGCGCCGGCCACCGACTTCGACCTGCCCGATCCGGATCTGAACGACGACACCGGCTACGGATTCGGCGTTTAGAAGGAGCCCGTGGCCCCCAGCCCCTGATTCTTGCGCGGGTATCTGGCTTCAACGTAGTCGTCGACCAGCGTTTGGAACGCGGCGGCGAGCTCTTCGTAGCTGCCGCGCAGAGTGGAGTGGTGCTGGCCGTCGATGAACACCGGGCAGGTGGGCGCTTCGCCGGTGCCCGGCAGCGAGATGCCGATGTTTGCGGCCTTCGATTCCCCCGGGCCATTCACCACACACCCCATCACCGCCAGGGTCAGGGTTTCCACCCCGTCGTAGGTGCCCTTCCATTCCGGCATCCGCTCGCGGATGTAGTCCTGCACCCGTTCGGCGAGTTGCTGGAAGGTGGAGCTGGTCGTGCGGCCGCAGCCGGGACACGCGGTGACGCTCGGCGCGAAGGTGCGCAGGCCCATCGCCTGCAGAATCTCACAGGCGGCGTAGACCTCCTCGCGCCGGTCGCCGCCGGGACGCGGCGTGAGCGACACGCGGATGGTGTCGCCGATGCCCTCGGTGAGCAGGGCACCGAGCGCAGCCGCGGACCAGGTGAGGCCCTTCACGCCCATGCCCGCTTCAGTGAGGCCGAGATGGAGCGGCTGCGTTGTCTGCTTGGCCAGTGCGCGGTAGACCTGAATCAGATGCGTGGGCCGCGACACCTTGCACGAGATGATGATCTGGTTGACGGTGAGGCCGCTCTCGAGCGCGAGTTCGGTGGACTGCAACGCCGACAGCACCATGCACTCGTTGACGATGTCGTCGGAGGTGAGGCCGAGATTGCGGTCGGTATTCTCCTGCATCCGCGCCATCACCAGCTCCTGATTGAGCGAGCCGCCGTTGACGCCGATGCGCACCGGCTTGCCGCGATCGGCGGCCACGGCGCAGATGGTCGAGAACTGCTCGTCGCGCCGCTTGCCGGTGCCGACATTGCCGGGATTGATGCGGTACTTGTCGAGCGCCGCGGCGCAGTCGGGATGGCGGGTGAGCAGCAGATGCCCGTTGTAGTGGAAGTC
>JBDTWC010000105.1:0-7145 GCA_040006875.1 Acidobacteriota bacterium
CGCAGGCGCCGGTGACCGACTACTTTCTCGGCGACGACTCCTTCCACAACGGCGCGTTCATGCTCGCCGCCAATTTCGGCTTCTACACGAATTTCCCGGTGCGTCGCCAGCCGGGCCGGCCCGAGCCGCAGCCGTCGTTCGACTACGGCACGCCGAGCGGCTACGACTACTACTTGCGGATGGGACCGCTCTATCCAGGCGCCGCGCGGCTGGGCCTGGCCGAGAATCCCTACTACCGTGCCAATCTTGACCACACCTCGTACGACGACTACTGGAAGGCGCGCGCCATCTGGAAGCACTTCACAAGCATCGCGCCGGCCGTGCTCGCCGTGGGCGGCTGGTTCGACGCCGAAGACATCGCCGGACCGCTGCGCACCCACAAGACGCTGAACGAGACCAGCGCCAGCACGAAGAACAGCCTGGTGATGGGGCCGTGGACGCACGGCTCGTGGGCACGCGGCGACGGCCGCACGGTGGGCAACCTCGACTTCGGCTCAGAGGCCTCCGCCTGGTATCGCGAACACGTGGAGTTCCCGTTCTTCATGCAGTATCTGAAGGACAAGACGATCGAGCCGGTGGCCGTGGCCACGATGTTCGAAACCGGCACCAATCGCTGGCGCCGCTTCGAGAGCTGGCCGCCGGCCACCACGCCGCAGACGATGTATCTGCGGGCGGCGGGCGGACTTGCCCACACGGCACCCGGCGACACCGACGCCTACGACCAGTACCAGAGCGATCCGAACAAGCCAGTGCCCTACGTGGGCCACGTGCAGATGGGCATGCAGCGCGACTACATGACCGAGGATCAGCGGTTTGCCGCCACCCGGCCCGACGTGCTCGTCTACCAGACGCCACCGCTCGACGACGACCTCACCGTACTCGGTCCGATCGGCGTCGATCTCCACGTGTCGACCTCGGGCACCGACGCCGACTTCGTGGTCAAGGTGATTGACGTCTACCCGAGCGACTTCCCCACGCCCGACTGGAAGGGCCCGCAGCCCGAGCCGGCCAATCGCGTGCGCATGGGCGGCTACCAGCAGCTGGTGCGCGGCGAGCCGTTCCGCGGTAAGTTCCGCCACAGCTTCGAGACGCCGGTGGCGTTTGTGCCCAATCAGCCCGACCGCATCCACTTCGAGCTGCCCGACGTGGCGCACGCCTTCCGGCGTGGCCATCGCGTGATGGTGCAGGTGCAGAGCTCGTGGTTCCCGCTGGTCGATCGCAACCCGCAGGTCTTCGGCGACATTCCCAAGACGCGACCCGAAGACTTCCAGGTCGCCACCCAGCGGGTCTACCGGAGCACGGCACGGGCGTCGTCGATCACGCTGCCGGTCGAGCGCCGCTAGAGGTTCCCGGAAGAGAGGCTTCGCAGTCGCGACCGAAGCGGTGGTGCCGGGCTGACTAGAGGCGCTCGAACACGGCGGTGGCGCGGTTCTTCCGCACCGTGTCCCAGTGGAAGTGCTCACCGTTCATGGCCACGTAGACGCCGGGCGGCAGCACCTGCGCGAAGCTGAGGGCGCTGCCCAGATTGAACAGGCCGTCGGAGCTGCCGAAGGCGTAGGGAATCATGGCGCCGGTGATCACCACCGTCTTGTCTGACAGGCCGGCGGCGGCGATCGCCCGCGCCGTGTCGACCATGGTGTCGGTGCCGTGCGTGATCACGATCCGGTCCTCGGCGCAGTGCCGGCACTGATCCACGACCAGGGCGCGGTCGGTCTCGGTCATCTCGAGGCTGTCGATCATCATGAGCGTGCGCACCGACACGGGCACGCGCGAACGGCCCTTGGCCAGCATCTCCTGCACGTGGCTGTCCTTGAAGAACAGGCGACCACGCACCTCGTCGTATTCCTTGTCGAAGGTGCCGCCGGTGACCAGGATGCGGATCATGAAATACTCTCGGTCATGTATGCCATCGCCATTGTCCGCTATCGTCGACCGATCGAGGAAGTCGCCGCCGCCACCGAGCCGCATCGCGCCTACCTGCGCCAGTTGAAGGCCGAGGGCAAGCTGATCGCTGCCGGGCCCATGGACCCGCGCTACGGCGGCGTCTTCCTGCTCAAGGTGTCGGACGAGAATGCCCAGCGCGAGCTCGACGCGATCCGCGACGGCGACCCGTTCCATCAACAGCACATCGCGCAGTACGAGCTGATGTGCTGGAACGTCGCGGTCGGTCGCGACGATCTCGACCGCATCTCCAGCTAGGCGCTCGACACAGTGACGGCGAGCGGCGTGGGCCCGACAGCCTCGGCCGGGCGGGCGAAGAAGTAGCCCTGGCCGAACTGGCAGCCCAGCCGCCGCAGGTAGTCGACCTGCGAAGCCGTCTCCGTGCCTTCGGCGACGATCTCCAGATCGAGAGTGCGGGCCAGGCCCACGATGAGTTTCACGATCTCGCCCTTGTCCTTGTCGGTGCCGATGCCGGCCACGAACGAGCGGTCGATCTTGAGCGTGTCGAGGGGCAGCGACTGCAGGTAGCTGAGTGAGCTGTAGCCGGTGCCGAAGTCGTCGAGGCTGATGCGCACCCCGAGCGCGCGCAGCTGCGCCAGCACCACCCGGGCGCGCACCGCGTCCTTGATGGCGGCGCCTTCGGTGATCTCGAGACGTAACGCCGCGGGCGGGCAGTTGGTGGCGTGCAGGATCCCGGCGACGTGCTGCACGAGCGCTTCCTGCGCGAACGCCTTGGCCGACAGGTTCACGCTCACCGTCGTGGTCGATGGCACGACGCCGGCGTGGAGCCACGCCTGCATCTGACGACACGACTCCTTCAGGACGAAGTCGTCGATCTGGGTGATGAGCCCGACTTCTTCGGCCACGTCGAAGAAGTCGCCCGGCGAGAGCAGGCCGCGTTCGGGATGCTGCCAGCGCACCAGCGCCTCGGCGCCGACGACGACGTGGTCGGACAGCGACACGATCGGTTGGTACCAGACACGGAACTCGCGCCGCTCCACCGCGTGGCGCAGGTCGGTCTCGAGGCGCAGCCGGCGTACCGCCTCGTCGTGCAAGGCGGCATCGAACACGGAATAGCCGCCGGCACCGGAGTGCTTGGCGCGATACATGGCCAGGTCGGCATCGCGGATGATGTCCTCGCTCGAGGTGTGGGCGTCGGTGGCGACGGCCACGCCGATGCTGGCGCTGGCAAACACATCCTGGCCGTCGAGCGGCAGCGGCTGCGCAGCCATCTGCTGCACCCGCTTGGCGACCCGCACCGCGTCGAGCGGCTCGCGGATGCCGTCGAGCAGCACCGCGAACTCGTCGCCGCCAAACCGCGCCAGCGTCGGCTCTGGCAGGCTCGCCGATCCCGGCATGCGCGAAACCACGTCTTCAGCTCGCACGGCTGCCGCCAGGCGCTCGGCGAACATCACGAGCAGGCGATCGCCGGCGGTGTGGCCGAGGCTGTCGTTGACGTGCTTGAAGCGGTCGAGATCGACGAACAGCACCGCGAACTGGTAGTCCTTGCGCCGCTGACGTCGCGCCAGGGCCTTGTCGAGACGACCTTTGAAGTGTGCCCGGTTGGGCAGTTGCGTCAGGTGATCGTGGATGGCGTCGTGCACCAGCCGCTCGTGCGCCGTGCGCAAGCTCACGCTCATCGCGTTGAAGGCCTGCGCCACGGTGGCGGCCTCGGCCGTGCCGCGCACCGGCAGTTGCAGCGACAGGTTGCCGGCCGCGATCTCGGTGGCGGCCGTGGCGATGTCGCGCAGCGGACGGCTCAGATGATGGGCCAGGAACACCCCGCCGATGAGCGACAGCGCCACCGCCACCACGCCGGCCAGCGCGAAGCGGCCCCGTAGCGCATCGATGAACTGCTGCGTGGCGGCCCAGTCCGAGAGCACCAGCAGGCGCACGTTGTCACCGCCCGGCAAGCTCGACTCGAGCGGGAAGACGCCGCCGACGTACTGGCGGTCGCCCATCACCAGCACGTCGGGCCTCACGCCAGGCCCGTCGAGCGTGGCTCGCACCACGGCGTCGGCGTTCTGGGTCATCTGCGCGCGCAGGCTGGTGGCGACCACGCGGCCGTGAGCGACCAGCGCCACTTCGCAGCGCGCCAGGCGCGCCAGATCGGTGGCAATCTCGTCGGTGAGCTGATAGCCGGCCGTGAGCGTGCCGAGCACGCGATTGCCAGCGCGGGCCGGCACCGAGACGACCAGGAAGAGCCGCTCCTGGTCCTGCACGAGGGCCCCCGTGGGCTGGCCGCGCAAGGCGGTGTGCTGCGCGTCTCGCACCACGCTGGCGCCACTGCCCGCTTGGTCGGCCCAGCCGGCCGTGCCGAGCCACGAGCCTTGCGGTCCGGCCACGATGGTGAACGCCGCCGCCATCTGCTTGCGCTGCGCGCCGGCGAGCGCCGTCATGACGGCGCGGTCAGGTCCAGATGGATTCTCGGACAGTTGCGCCCGCAACGCCGGTGCCTGCATGACCAGCTCGGCGACGTCGATGGCCGAGGCGATCCGCAGATCGAGCAGGCGATGGAAGGCCGAACGCGCCACTTCGAGATTGCCCGCCTCGCGCTCGCGCGACTGCGACGACACGACGCCTACGGTCACAAACAGCACCGCGCCGAGGGCCACGGCCACGAGCAGCCCGAGGGCCGATGCGACACGTGCCTCGAGCCGCTGGTGCCACGGCAGGTCGGCACGAGGAACCCAGTGTTCGGTGATGGTGGACTGACTCCATTTCGACGTATCGGAGCCGCGCCGGCGGCGGACCAGCCTGGTCCAGGCACACGACTGCACGCTTTTGTGCGCCCTGGCCGGAGTAGCATCGGCGCATGCCCACCCGTCGTGCCCTGCTGCACGCTACCGTGGCCGCAGCCCTCGGCGTGGCCCAGGCCGCGCGGGCGGCGACGGCCCGCTACGACCTGCTCATCACCGGCGGGCGCGTCATCGATCCCGCCAGCGGCCACGACGGTCTCGCTGATGTGGCGATCAGCAACGGCCGCATCGCGGCCCTGGCCCGCAATCTGGCGCCCGCAGATGCCGCCCGCGTGCTCGACGCGCGCGGCAAGATCGTCACCCCCGGGCTCATCGACATCCACGTGCACACCGATGCCGAGATGCCGCCGGCGCATTGCCTGTCGACGGGCGTGACCGCGCTGACCGACGGGGGATCACGCGGCGCCGACAACGTCGAGGAGCTGGTGCGGCTGGCCACCGCCGCACCCAACCGCGTGCGCCTCCTGCTGAACCTCGGGCGTACGGGTCTGGGCGCGGTGGGCGAGCTCCTCGACTTCGCCAACGCCGACGTGGCCGCGGCGCGCCGTGTGGTCGAGGCGCATCGCGGCGTGATCGTGGGCATCAAGGCGCGGCTGTCGAAGAACGCGGCCGGCGTCCACGACCTCGACGCAGTCCGCCGGGCGCATGAGATCACGGTGCCGCTCGGCCTCACGCTGATGGTGCACATCGGGCAGACCGTGTCGCCGCTGCCGGCCATCCTGGCGTTGCTGCGGCCGGGCGACATCGTGACGCACATCTACGCGCCGCCGCCCAACAGCATGCTCGACGCCAACGGCACGGTGCGGCCCGAGGTGCGTGAGGCGCGCCAGCGCGGCATCCTGTTCGACGTCGGCAACGGCCGCTCGGGTCATATCACGTGGGATGTGGCGGAGCGGGCCCTGCAGCAGGACTTCCTGCCCGACACGATCTCGTCGGACCTGACGGCGCCCGGGCGCACCGATCGCGCCATCGACTTCCCCACCGTGCTGTCGAAGTTCCTGATGCTCGGCCTGTCGCTCGATCAGGTGATCGCGCGCGCCACCGTGAACGCGGCTCGCGCCATGCCGCCGTTCCGCGACCTCGGCACGCTGGCCGTGGGCGCGGCGGCCGACGTGGCCGTATTCGAGCTCCGCGACGGCACGTTCGAGTTCGTGGACAGCGAACGAAGCCCGCGCACGGGCCGGCAGAAGCTGGTGCCCTACGCCGTCGTGGCGCGGGGCACTCGCGTGGTCTGAGCATCGACGCCGGTCTAGGACCGGCCCGTGGCGAGGAACTCGAGCACATCGCGCGCGATGTCGTCCTTGTGCGTGGCCAGCAGGCCGTGCGGCGCGCCTTCGTACTCGAGCAGCCGGCTGCCGGCGATTCCGGCCGCGGCGGCGCGGCCCATCGCTAACGGCACCGTGGCGTCGCTGGTGCCGTGAATGACCAGCGTCGGCACGGTGAACGCCGCCAGGTCGCCCCGGAAGTCGGTAGTCGCAAACGCCTCGGCACAGGCGAGCGTGGCCTTGAGGCTCGCCTGCATCGCCACGGCGCTCGACCACGCGATCACTTCGTCGCTCACCGGCTGCGCGAGCAGACCGACGCCGTAGAAGCTCTTGAAGAACCCCGACCAGAACTTGGCGCGATCGGCGGTGATGCCGTCAGCCATCATCTGAATGGTGGTGGGGTCGACGCCGTCAGGATTGCCGTCGGCGAGGAGCAGATAGGGCACAACCGACGAGATGAGGACCGCCTGCGCCACGTTGGCGCCAGCGTGGCGGCTCATGTAGCGCGCCACCTCCCCGCCGCCCATCGAGAAGCCGACCAGCGTTGCGTCGCGCGCTTCCACGGCGTCGAGCACGGCGGCGAGATCGTCGGCCAGCGTATCGTAGTCGTAGCCGTCCCACGACTGCTCCGAACGGCCGAAGCCGCGCCGGTCGTAGGCGATGGCGCGCATCCCGGCGTTGGCGATGGCCATGCCGAGGTCGTCGAAGGTGTCGGCGGATAGCGGCCAGCCGTGCATGAGCACGACGGGGCGGCCCGCGCCCCAGTCCTTTACGTAGAGCTCGGTGTCGTCAGCAGTGGCGATGAATGGCATCGGGTTCTTTTCTCGGGTGACGGGGTGAAGGGTCGCGTCTGGCCGCCAGCGGCGATGCATCAGCGGCAGGTGGCCGCGACCATCGACAGCGTCGTCACGCTGAGCGTGGGCACGTTGGTCGTGTCGAAGGCCGTGCCGGTGGCGCCGGCCGGAGCCACGGTGCCGTTGACCGGCACGGCCTGGGGCGAACGGCCCGCGAGGGGCGCGGTGGTCAACGGCGCGGTCGTGGCGCCGGTGACGCGCACCAGGTGGTTGAGGTGCTTGGCGAAGTCCACCGACTCGCCGTGGGCGGCGAGCACGTAGAGCTTGCGCCCCACGGTGGGTCCTCCAGGGGGCGGGGTCGTACCCGGGGCGCTGCCGTCCGGCGC
>JBDTWC010000106.1:0-7144 GCA_040006875.1 Acidobacteriota bacterium
GGCCGAGGCGCAACGCCTCCTCGTACCACTGCACGGCGTCTTTGTAGCGCTCGGCGTCGAAGTAGACGTTGCCGAGCTGCACGCGCGGCGCCGGACTCGTAGGCGCGGCGGCAGCCGCGGCCGAATATTCTTTCACCCGCGCCTCGTCCAGGGCCGGCGCGGGCGGCTTGCCTTCCGTGCCTGGGGCGGCCGGTGCTGATGCGGCCACGGGCGCCGCGGCGGCCACGGTGAATCCTGGCGCCTGTTGGGTGCCGAGAATCCAGCCGACGATGACGCCGAACAGCATTCCGGAGATGGCAAACGCGATCGAGTCAGGGCGCATTGGAGCAGTGTCCTCAGGATAGCAACGTCCGTCGCAGCCAGTCCACCAGGGCGGCGGCTACATCGGGATCGCGGGCGAGCAACTGGGAGCCGTGCGCGGCCACCGGCGACAGCCGCTGCTCGCGCTCGGGATGGTTAGCGGCCAGCGCCCGAACGGTGCGCAGGGCATAGGGATCGTCGTTACTGGCGACCAGCAGCATCGGACGCGCGCCGTACTTCTTGAGCGCGGCGTCGAGGCGCACTCCCCGGTAGTCGGCCGCAGGCGACAACAGCGCCGCGCCGCGCACCGCCGCCACGTCGGCCGCCGCCAGGAGCGCCAGGCTGGCGCCGAGTGATGCACCCACGGTGGCCACGGCGCCACGCGTCACGTCGGAACGCTCGGTCAGCCAGGTGAGCGCGGCCTGCACGTCGAGCGCCATCGCGGCCGCCGGCGCCGCCGCGCCCGACGACTGTCCGTGGCCGCGCAGGTCGATGGTCACCGCGGTGAAGCCCGCGGCCTGCAGACGTTGGGCAAACGGCTGCCAGTCTTCTTTGGTGCGCGTCAGCATGTGCACGAGCACTACTGCCGGTGCCGGCGCAATCGCGGCGTCGTAGACCGTGGCGGCGATCGACACGCCGTCAGAGTTCCGGAACTGCGCGGCACGACCGGCGGCATGGGCGGCGCCAGCGGCGCTCACGATCATCACCACCGCGGTCGCCCAGGTTCGACGGCCGGTCATGACATTGCGACCGCGGCGAGGTAGTCCCGCACGGCCGTGGGCAGCCCCACAAACAGCGCGCGGCTCATGAGCGCGTGCCCGATCGACACCTCTTCGAGATGCGGCAACGTGCGGAACAACGTCAGGTTGGCGAGGTCGAGATCGTGGCCGGCGTTGATGCCGAGGCCGCACTCGTGCGCGTAGCGCGCGGCGGCGACATAGTGCGCGAAGCTCTCGTTCGCCGCGCTGCCGCCCTGCTCGAAGGCGCGAGCGAAGGGCTCGGTGTAGAGTTCCACGCGCTGGGCGCCGACGTCGCGCGCCAGCGCGATCGCGGTGCGCTCGGGATCTACAAACAGGCTCACCCGCACCCCGGCGGCGGCGAGGTCGCGAATCACCGCGACGAGCTCGGTCCGGGGTGTGTCCGACGACCATCCTGCCTGGCTGGTGATCTCGCCCGGCTTGACCGGCACGAGCGTGCACTGGTGCGGACGCACCTCGTGCACGAGCGCGAGCAGGTCAGGGCGGGGATCGCCTTCGATGTTGTATTCCACGGCGTCCCGCGCCGGAGCCAGCAGCGCCGCGAGGTCGCGCACGTCGCGCGAGGTGATGTGGCGCTGGTCGGCGCGAGGGTGAACCGTGATGCCGCGTGCGCCCTCGGCCATGACGACGCGCACCGCGTCGAGCACGGACGGGTCGTGGCCACCACGCGAGTTGCGCAGCGTGGCCACCTTGTTGACGTTGACGGAAAGACGGACCATGGCGGGGCTCGGGACGCGCGCCCTTAGCCTATCACTCGCACCCTACTGCACCGTCCGCACCGGCGGCACCGGCGGCACCGGCGGCACCGGCCGTATCAGGCCAGATGCGTCTTGACGGCGGCGGCGATCTCGTCGGCCCAGACGCGAATCTCGTCGGGATCGCGACCCTCGAGCATGATCCGCAGCAGCGGCTCGGTACCGGAATAGCGCACCAGCAAGCGTCCCTGGCCGGCCAGGTGCGCTTCGACCTTGCCCATCACACGCGCGATCTCGGGCACGGTCGCGATGTCGGTGCGGGCCTTGACGCGCACGTTCACGAGTACCTGCGGATAGGTCGTGAGACCGGCGGCCAGCGTCGCCAGGTCCTGGCCCGTGGTCAGCATCGCACGCAGCACATGCAGGGCCGTAGCCATGCCGTCGCCGGTGAACAGGTGCTGGGCGAAGATCACGTGGCCCGACTGTTCACCGCCCAGAGCGATGCCGCGGGCCAGCATCTCTTCCATGACGTACTTGTCGCCGACCGGGCAGCGTACCATCGACAGGCCGCGCGCCTTGAGCGCGAGGTCGAGGCCAATGTTGCTCATGACCGTGGCCACGATGGCGTCACCCGGCAGACCGGACTCGGCGCGCAGCAGATCGGCGCAGATGAGCATCACGGCGTCGCCGTCGACGCGGCGGCCGAGGTGATCGACGAAGAGCGCGCGATCGCCGTCGCCATCGAAGGCCACGCCGAGCGCGGCGCCCGAGGCGACCACGCGAGCCTGCAGCGACTCCATCGCCGTCGATCCGCAGCCGAGGTTGATGTTACGCCCGTCGGGCTCGGTGCCGATTGTCTCGACCACCAGCCCAAGATTTCTGAAGAGCGCGGGAGCGAGGTCGCTGGTTGCGCCGTTGGCGCAGTCGACGACGATGCGGGTACCGCGCAGGGCACCGGCATCGGCGAGGATGTGCCGCAGGTGGACGACGTAGTGGGCGGCGAGATCGCCGCCGGCCGTAGCCGTGCGCGTGGCCGCTGGCACCTGCCACGACGGATCGGCCACCATCCGCTCGATCTCGCCTTCCATGGCGGCGGAGAACTTCTCGCCCGCGCCGGAGAACACCTTGATGCCGTTGTCGTGGAACGGGTTGTGCGACGCGGAAATGACCAGGCCGAGGTCGAAGTCGTCGGCCCGGGTGAGATACGCCACCGCCGGCGTGGGCACCACGCCAACACTGACCAGGGTGGCACCTTCACCGGCCAGGCCGCGCGCGAGCGCGTCTTCGATCCAGGTGCCGCTCTCGCGGGTGTCGCGGCCGACGAGCGCGCGCAGGCCAGAGCGGCTGGCGACGCGCGCCAGGGCGCCGCCGATGCGCGCCACGGTCTCGGGATCGAGGGGCGCCACTCCGGCCTCGCCGCGGATCCCATCTGTGCCGAACAGCCTCACGCCGCCTCCTGCTGAGTAGTCATCACCGTCGCCGCCGCGCCGCAGCCGCCAGCCGTACGGAGGGCGGTGCGATCGAGCGCACGACGTAGCGCGGCGACGACTCCGCCTGCACGGTCAGCTCGCGGCCCTGGCGCGCGTCGCCGACCTCGACAAACAGAGCGATGTCCGCCGCGGTCAGCCCGTCCACCACATCGCCCGCTCCCTGCACCGTCACCGACGCCAGCGCCGGCTGCAGCAGCAGGCCCTTGGGCGCGCTGCCATGCTGGGCAATCGGCACCCCCGGCACGGTCCGTTCCGTTGTATCGGCGGCAACGGTCACCGTCACCACGGCCGAGCCGCCACCGCTCAGCCGCACGCCCGTATCGGAGGCATCGATGGTCACGGCCTCCCGCACCAGGCTCGTGGCCCGCTCGACCGACACCGGCTCGGTCACAAGCTCGGTCAGCACGTTGACCGCGCCCTCTGGCCCTTCGATGCGCACCTGCGACGGATTCACCGACACGTTGGTCACGCTGTGGCCCGGCACCGGCGTGCCCTCGATGCGCGGACGCACCGGCACGACGCGCGACACCGTGGCCTCGAAGGTCAGCGGCAAGGCCGTTGGAGTCACCTGGGCCACTTGAACTCCGTAGGGCACGGTGACCTGATCGGCCGTCAACGGGAAGAGCCGGCGCCCGGGGCGGACGCCGTCGAGGTCGACCACGACCGAGAGGTTGCCTGGCGCCAGCGCCGAGAGGCGGCTGGCGGCGCCGCGCACCCGCACCGCCACCGTGTCGGGCACGGCGCCCACGAGTTCGATGCCGGCCGGGGCGCGCTGCAGTTCGAGGCCCACGCGCATGGTGCGCTCGACCTCCGCGTCGCCGGTCACGACCAGCCACAGCAGGATCGCCACGCCGATCGACAGCAGCTTCAACCCGACGTGCCGCAAGGGGAAGAGCGCCATCAGTCCATCGTCGCGGCGGCGAGCCGGCGCTCCGCGCGCGGATTCACGCGCTTGACCAGCGTGCGTAGCCGGTGGCGCAGCGAGTCGGTCGACAGTGCGCGTTCGATCTTGCCGTCGAGCACGAGCGAGATGGCGCCGGTTTCTTCCGACACGACCAGCGCGGCGGCGTCATTCTCTTCGGTGACGCCGAGTGCGGCCCGATGGCGTGAGCCGAGGTCGCGGGCGAGCCGTGGATTCACGCTCAGCGGCAGGAAGCAGGCAGCCGCGGCGATGCGGTCGCCCTGGATGATCACGGCCCCGTCGTGCAGCGGCGAAGTGGGCTGGAAGATGCTGATGATGAGGTCGTAGGTGAGCTTGGCGTCAAGGGGGATGCCGCTCTCGATGTAGTTCCTGAGGCCGATGCCACGTTCGAGCACGAACAGGGCACCGATGCGCTTGCTGGACAGGGTCTCGAGCGCCACCATCAGCTCTTCGATGGTGTCGTCATCGGCCTCGACGCGCTGCAGGTACTTGAAGAACGGGCCGCGGCCGAAGTGCACGAGGGCGCGTCGGATGTCAGTTTGAAGGAGCACGATGGCCGCAAAGACCACGTAGCCGACGACGTTGCGAATCAGCCAGTTGATGGTTTCGAGTTCGAGGGCACGGGAGGCGTAGAAGAGAGCCACGATGGCGCCAAGGGCCACCGCCATCTGCGAGGCTCTGGTGCCGCGGATCAGCTTGAGGACCTCGTAGACGACGATCGCGACGATCGCGATGTCGAGGAGGTCCCACCACGTGACGGGGGGCCGTTCGAGCAAGGAGTCGAGCCAGGGCATGGTGGGCGGGGCTCGGGTCACGGGGCTCGGGTCACGGGGCCTCGCCCCCCCGCGCGTCTACGCCAGCGTGGACGCGCGGCCCTCGCTCGTTCCAGAGCCGTGCTGACGGATCATATCCGCGGCGCGGGTCACCTGCACCATTTCGGCGATGGCGTGGACCCGCACGATGTGCGCACCGGCCAGCACCGCGGCCGTGACCGCGGCGGCCGTGGCCCAGTCGCGGTCGCGCGCCGGGGCCGCGCCAGCGGCCGCGGCCAGGAACGACTTGCGGGACGGCCCGGCCAGGATCGGCCGGCCCAGGGCCGCAAGCGCCGGCAATCCGGCCAATGCGGCCAGGCTCTGCTCGGCTCGTTTGGCGAAGCCCAGGCCGGGATCGACCACAATCTGCTGCCACGACACCCCGCGGCTGACCGCGCGCTCGATCGCCCGGGTGAGGTCGCGGGTCACATCAGTGGCCACGTCGCCGTAGGAAGCGTGCGCGTACATGTCGGCCGGCCGGCCGCGCATGTGCATCAGCACGAGCGGGCAACCGCGCACGGCCACGATCTCGCCCAGGGTCGGGTCATATTGCAGCCCGCTGATGTCGTTGACGATGCTGACGCCTTCATCGAGGCCGAAGCGCGCCACTTCGCCCTTCGTGGTGTCGATGGAGAGCGGGATGCGCAGCCGATGGAGGCGGCGGAGCACGGGCAGGAGCCGCCGCCGCTCTTCGCGGGCGGTGAGCGGCGCAGCGCCCGGCCGCGTGGACTCGGCGCCGACGTCGATGATGTCGGCCCCGGCGGCTTCCATCGCCAGCGCACGGTCGAGCGCCATTTCGGGATCGAGCGCGGCGCCGCCGTCGGAAAACGAATCGGGCGTGACATTGAGCACGCCCATGACCAGCGTGCGCGGGCCGAGCAGAAGGGGATCGCGGCCGGCCAGCGAGAGGGTGTAGTCGGCGCGCGGCGCGATCATGCGGAAAGAACCCAGGCCGGCCCCAAGGGACCGGCCCGTCGCTGCGTTATTCCTGGCCGAGCGGCTTGGGCGAAATCGGCAGCAGAGGCGAACGGTCGCGCGCCCGCTCACGCGGCTCGTCGACCGGCGGCGCCGGGGTGGCCGACGGCGGTTCGTCGAGCGTCTCGCCGTTCACGATGCGCCGCACCTGATCGCCATCGAGCGATTCACGCGCCAGGAGCGCGTCGGCAATGGCCACGAGATGATCTTTGTGTTGTCCGAGCAGAATCGTCGCCTTGTCGTAGTTCTCGTCGATGATGCGCTTGACCTCCTGGTCAATGCGCTCGGCGGTAACGCCGCTGTAGTCCTGCTGCTGAGCGATCTCGCGGCCGAGGAAGATCTGCTCTTCTTTCTTGCCGAAAGTGAGCGGGCCCATCGCCTCGCTCATGCCCCACTCGCACACCATCTTGCGGGCCATCTCGGTGGCCCGTTCGAGGTCGTTGCCGGCGCCGGTCGTGATGTCGCCGGTCGTCAACTCTTCGGCGATGCGGCCGCCGAGCAGGATGGCGATCCGGTCCATCAAATAGACCTTGGAGTAGTTGTGCTTCTCGTCGAGCGGCACCTGCGTGGTCAGACCGAGGGCCATACCGCGCGGGATGATCGTGACCTTGTGCAGCGAATCCGAGTGCGGCAGGATCACGGCGAGCAGCGCGTGACCGGCCTCGTGGATAGCGGTGATCCGCTTCTCCTCTTCGGTCACGATCATGGAACGCCGTTCGGCGCCCATGAGCACCTTGTCCTTGGCGAACTCGAAGTCGACCATGGCCACGGCCTTCTTGTTGAGCCGCGCCGCGTTCAGGGCCGCTTCGTTGACCAGGTTGGCCAGGTCGGCGCCGGCGAAGCCGGCCGTGCCGCGCGCCAAGGTCTTGATGTCGACGTCGTCGGCCATCGGGATCTTCTTTGTATGCACCGCCAGGATGCCTTCGCGGCCCTTCACGTCGGGACGGTTGACCACGATGCGGCGGTCGAAGCGGCCGGGCCGGAGCAGCGCCGGGTCGAGCACGTCTGGTCGGTTGGTGGCGGCCACCAGAATCACGCCTTCGTTCGACTCGAAGCCGTCCATCTCCACGAGGAGCTGGTTCAGTGTCTGCTCGCGTTCGTCGTGTCCACCGCCCAGGCCCGCGCCGCGGTGGCGGCCGACGGCGTCGATCTCGTCGATGAAGACGATGCAGGGCGCGTTCTTCTTGCCCTG
>JBDTWC010000107.1:0-7141 GCA_040006875.1 Acidobacteriota bacterium
GGCTGCGGCGTGGCCGCAGCGGCCGGCGCGGGTGTCTCCTTCGGCGTACCGCACGCGCTCGCGGCGAGCGCAGTCGCGGCCAGCAGCCATCCGGCGGCACGTCTCATCGAGTCGATCGTAGTGCGGACCAGGCATCGTTGCCAACCTGGGCGCCCGTACAAGCGAAGGGCGGCTCCGGGAGCCGCCCTTCGGCAGTGTGACGGCTGGAAGCCGAAGCCCCAGCCCCGAGCACCCAGCGTCTAGAAGCTGAGTCGGAACATCATCTGCGTCAAGCGCATGAAGCCCGACTGGTCGCGGATCTGACCAAAGGCCGAGTTCCCGAGCTGCGTGTTCGGACCGCGCACCTTCGGGGTGTTGGTGAGGTTGAGCACTTCGGCGCGGATCTGGCCGCGAATGTGGCCGGGGAACTTGATTTCCTTGCTGGCCACGAAGTCCCAGTTGTTACGGTGCGGCGTGCGGGTGCGCGTGTCGGTGCGCCCCAGCGTGCCGAACGTGTTGGCGGCGGCCAAAGCATAGCCGTCCGCCGTCAGCCAGTAGCCGGGCTGCAGGCGATCCGAGCGGCTGCCGTCGGTGGCGGGGTCGGCCGAACCTTCGTTCACCCACTGGGTGCGCGTGAAGATGCCGGTGGTGTTGGTGTTGGCGCGCGGCGCGAGCGGGAAGCCGCTCTCGAGCGCGATGATCGACGACAGCGTCCAGTTGCCCAGGATCTTCTCGGCCACACCCGAGGTCGCCCAGCGCTTGCCTTCACCGAACGGCAGTTCGACGATCGGCGAGAAGACGAGCTTGTGGGGCACGTCGAGCAAGCCCACGGCGTATTCGGCCTCGAGGTCGTAGGCGTTCTGCGCCTCGGTCGAGGCGGCCGAGAAGAAGTTCGACTCGCCGAACTGGTTGTCCTTGAGGCGGCTGTAGGTGTAGTTGATGCGACCGCCCCAGCCGTTGGTGATGCGCTTCTCGAACTTCACGATAGCGGCGTGGTACTGGCTCTTGCCGCCGGTGTTCTGGCGCATCAGGATGTCGCCAAACTGCGGGTACGGACGCAGCAGCTCACGACGCTGAATGGTGGCGCTGCCGACGCTCTTGCCCTGCCCGGCGGGCAGACCGAAGAACGGGTTGGGCACCTGCTCGGTCAGTGCGGCGCCAAGCGCCATGTACTTGGGATCGAGCTGGTTGATGTTGAGGATGGCGTCGTTTGAACCGCCCAGGCCCAGATCGCGACCCGTGGCGCCGGCGTATTCGAAGCCGAGCGCCATGTTGCCCGGCAGCTCGCGATTGATGTCAATCGAGTACTGCTGGATGTAGGGCGACTGCTTGTCCTGGTCGATGAACTCGATCTGGCTGCCCACGCCGGTGAGCGCGCCACGCGCGTTGCCCACCGGCGCCAGGACGCCGTTCGGGAACGGGTTGGTCAGGCTCACGGTTGGCTGGAACTGGCCCTGCACCAGGTTGGTGTCTTGGCTGTAGCCGATCTGGCCGTAGTTGGTGTTGCTCGCGCCCTGATAGGCCCAGGGCGCCCAGTAGACGCCGTAGCCGGCACGAACGACCGTCTTGGGATCGAACGAGTAGACCAGGCCGAGTCGCGGCGAGAACTTCGCCGCCTTGGGATTGCCCTGGTAGTCGTTGGCGCCGTTCTGGCCAGCGTAGACGAGGCCGCCGCGCACCGGCTGGCCGTTGACCGTCACCGCGCCGAGCGCGCCGCCGGGGTTGAGCGTGCGGTCGAAGGCCACCGTGAAGCCGTTGTTCTTCTCGCGCAAGCCGTCCTCGTGTTCGAGCCGAAGGCCGACGTTCAGGGTCAACTTCGAGCTGACGCGGAAGTCGTCCTGCAGGTAGCCGCCGTAGTAGTTCACGTAGACGTCGAGCGGAGTCGACTGCCCGATGCGGCTCAGGTTGCCCGGATCGCCGCTCGGCAGGCCGAGCAGGAAGCTGGCAAACGCATTGCCGCCGACCGTCGTGTTGGGGTTCGCCGACGTCCACAGGCGGTCGAACTTGAACAGTCCGGAGCTGGCCGAGAACGACTGCGTGGCGTAGCTGATGCGGCGGTAGTCGCCGCCAGCCTTCACCGTGTGACGGCCGAGCAGCTTCGACATCGTGCCGTTGGCGCTCCACGAGTTCCACTGGCGGTCGGTCGGGTCGATGGCGCCGAACGTGGTGCCGCCGTCGCCGTATTCCGAGAGGTCCCCGCGGGGGAACTTCTTGGTCTGGATGGCGTTGATGAAGGAGTTGTTGAAGCCGAGTGAGCCCGGGTCGAACGGTTCGGTCAGGAAGTCCGAATCGTTGAACTTGGTCAGGCCGTAGCGCAGCGTGACTACCGTGTTGTTGCTCGGCAGCCAGGTGTTGTTGGCGGCCACGAGGTGGACGCGGCGGGCGAGCAGGTATTCGTTGGTGTCGGCGAAGGCGTTCGTGCCCCAGAAGTGCGCGCACGGCTCGTCGGTCTTGTTGTAAAGGTAGAAGCCGCTCAACGACACCTTGTCGTTGAAGCGGTGGTCGCCCTTGATGCTATAGAGCTGGGCGCGATCTTCGAGCTGCGAGTTGCGCACGAAGTTGTTGCTGCCGTCGCTCACGTCCTGGTCGGGCTTCGGGAAGTAGGCCGCGATGGCGCGCGCCACCGGATTCAGCCGGTTCGCCGGGATGATGTTGCCGGGAAACTGCGTGCGGCCGTTGCCGTTGGCATCGCCGGTGAGCGGGTCGTAGATCGGCACGAGCGCGCCCGTGCCGGTGGTGCTGGCCGAGAAGTCGCCAGCCAGTTCCTTGCTCGTCGGGAAGCGCGCGCTGACGTTGCGCGTCGTGTTCGAGCCGTAGCCCTCACCCGCGAACCAGAAGAAGGTGCGGTTCTTCAGAATCGGACCGCCGAAACCGCCACCACCAAGGTGGAAGTAGGTATCGGGCTTGGGCTGGCCGGCGCGCTCCGCGAAGAAGTTGTTCGACGAGCCCCACTTGGGACGCCCCTGGTAGAAGCCGCTGCCGTGCCATTCGTTGGTGCCCGACTTGGTGGAGGTGTTGAAGATGCCGCCGCCGGTGCGCCCGGTTTCGGCGTCGTAGGTGTGCACCTGTACGGCGACGCCTTCGAGGCCCTCGATCGAGGGATTGGCCGAGGCGCGGTTGCGCAGGTCGGTGATGGCCACGCCGTCGAGCAGGTAGTTGTTGCCACGGCGCGCGCCGCCGCCCATCGAGAGCAGCGAGGCGTTGGTCTGATCCTGCTGGCGGTTGAACTGACTGTCGCCCGACGCCACGACCGTGGGCACCGTGACCGCGAACAGGAACGCGGAACGGCCGCCACTGGGCAGTGTTTCGAGCTGCCGCGCGTCGATCACCGAGCCGGTCGAGGCGTTGGAGGTGTCGATGAGCGGCGCCGCCCCCGAGACCGTGATCGTTTCCTGGAGCGTGCCGATCTCGAGGGTGACGTCGAGGGTGATGAACTGCTGGGTGGCGATCCGAATGCCCTTGTTCTCGTAACTCTTGAACCCGGTGAGGGTTGCCTTCACCGAGTAGGTGCCCGGCGGCACGGCTCCGAAGCTGTACTCGCCTGAGTCGTTCGAGACCGCCTCACGGGATGCCCCCGTGGCGTCGTTGACCAATTGTACCGTCACGCCCGGAATCACTCCGTTCGCATCCTTCACCGCACCGCGCAAGCCGCCCGTAAACGTCTGGGCTGCTGCGAAGCTTCCGGTCATGGCCACCATCAGGCCAACAACCAGTAGTTGTCGCAGGGTCTTCATGGTCACCTCTCGTTAAAAGTCCCAAAACACTCACGCCATCCCAAAACAGTTCACGTGAGCGCGCACTCGCGCAGGACGTCCCGTGTCGTGATCCACCAGTCGTGCCAAAAGCTCAGGTGTCCGCAGCCGGGAACGAGCCGCACGAAAACGCGAGAATCGTAGGCGAATCAGGGGAGTGACGCAAGCATTACCTGAGCTTGCGGCATCGAGTCGATAAGCGAACCCAATGCAATGGCGTGCACGTCCAATCGTCTGGATTCCAGCACAGCCGTTCTATGGATCGCGGCGAGCTTCCCGGTCGGTCACGGCCCCTTCGCTGGCTGGTTCGACCAGCCGCGCGTACTTGGCCAGCACGCCGCGGGTGTAGGCGGGCTTCTTCGGCCGCCACGCGCGCCGCCGCGCCGCCAGCTCGCGCGCCGGGAGAGCCACGTCGATGGCGCGAGCGCGGGCATCGATGGTGATCAGGTCGCCGTTCTTGACGAGCGCCAGGGCGCCGCCGACGGCTGCCTCCGGGGTGACGTGCCCCACGACGAAGCCGTGACTGCCGCCCGAGAACCGCCCATCCGTGATGAGCGCGACGGCATTGGCCAGACCGCGGCCAATCAGGGCGCTGGTCGGCGACAGCATCTCGCGCATGCCAGGGCCGCCGCGTGGCCCCTCGTAGCGGATGACCACCACGTGGCCGGCCTTCACGCGGCCCTTCAGAATGGCGTCGAGGGCCGCTTCCTCGCGATCGAACACGATCGCCTTGCCCGTGAAGCGCTCGCCTTCCTTGCCGCTGATCTTGGCCACGGCGCCGTCGGGTGCCAGGTTGCCGCGCAGCACCACCAGGTGGCTCTCTTTCTTCACCGGGGCGTCGAAGCCGCGCACCACGTCCTGGCCGGCCGGATAGTCGGGCGCGTCGGCGAGGTTCTCAGCCAGGGTCTTGCCGGTGACGGTCAGCGCGTCGCCGTGCAGCAGGCCGCGGTCGAGCAGGCGCTTCATGAGCGGCGTCAGGCCGCCGATGCGCACCAGTTCCGCCATCACGTACTTGCCGCTCGGCTTCAGGTCGGCCAGCACCGGCACGCGCTTCCCGATTCTGGTGAAGTCGTCGAGGGTCAGCTTCACCCCCGCGGTGCGGGCGATGGCCAGCAGGTGCAGCACCGCGTTGGTCGAACCGCCGAGCGCGATGGTCACGGTGATCGCGTTCTCGAACGCCTGCCGGGTCAGGATGCGACGCGGGGTGATGCCGGCGGCGATTAACCTCGTGACCGCCTCGCCCGCTCGCCGGCAGTCGTCGCGCTTCTCGCTCGAGATGGCGGCCTGCGCGGAGCTGTTCGGCAGGCTCAGGCCCAGGGCCTCGATCGCCGAGGCCATGGTGTTGGCCGTGTACATCCCGCCGCAGGATCCGGCGCCCGGACAGGCGTGCTGCTCGAGATCGGCCAGGTCGGCGTCGGTGATGCGGCCGGCGGCGTGCTGCCCCACCGCCTCGAACACCGACACGATGTCGACCGGCTGCCCGCGCCAGATGCCCGGCATGATGGTGCCGCCGTAGACGAACACGGCCGGCCGATCGAGCCGCGCGATGGCCATGGCGCAGGCCGGCATGTTCTTGTCGCAGCCGCCGATGGCAACGAGCCCGTCGAAGCCCTCGGCGCCGACCACCGTCTCGATCGAGTCGGCGATCACCTCGCGCGACACGAGCGAGTACTTCATGCCCTCGGTGCCCATCGAGATCCCGTCCGACACGGTGATGGTGTTGAAGATCACGCTCTTGGCGCCCGCGCCGTCGACGCCCGCGGCCGCGGCCCGCGCCAACTGGTCGATGTGCATGTTGCAGGGCGTGACCTGGCTCCAGGTCGAGCACACGCCGACATGCGCCTTCTTGAAATCGGCGCGCGTGAACCCGACCGCGTGCAGCATCGCCCGCCCCGCCGCCCGGGCCGGCCCATCGACCACCGCGGAGGAATAGCGCCGCGACGATGCGGCAGGAACCTTGGGCGACGGCGGCGGAGCTTTCAAACGGCGGTCTGCTGGCATGGGGAGAAACTTTACCACCCGCAGATCCCGGCCTGGCGATTGGTTCGCCCAATCACGAGATCGAGAGACAATCGGGCTATGCGCCTCGACATCTGGCTCGACGTGTCGTGCCTGTTCCGCACCCGCGCCGAAGCGCAGCGGGCGTGTCGCAACGGCAAGGTCGATGTCAACGACGCCACCGCCAAGCCCCATCGCGACCTGCGGCTCGGTGACACGCTGCGCATCGGCCGCCCCTTCGGCCGCACCCAGATCGTCGTCGTCAAGGGACTGGCCGACACCCACATCGCCAAGGCCGCCGCGCGGGCGCTCTACGACGACCTGACGCCGCCGCCCACGCCCGAAGAGGTGGCGATGCGCCGTCTGGAGCGGGTCTTTCACGCCACGATGGCGCCGAAGACCCGTCCGGACAAACGCGACCGCCGGGCCCTGCGCGGCCTGAAAGGCGCGTAGACTTTACTCATCCCAATGCGTCAGCCCGCCCGCCTGGTCATCTTCGCCGTCCTCGCCGTCCTGGCCTTCGTCCTTCCGAACCTGGTGGAGGTGGTGACCGACTGGTGGTGGTTCGGCGAACTGGGGCAGCAGGCCACCTACGCCACCATGATCGGCACCGAGGCCGGCCTGGGCGCGGTGGCCTTCGCGATCTCCCTCGCCTGGCTGACCTTCAACTTGCGCGTTGCGGCCCGCACGCTGCCGATCGAATCACAGGTCAGGTCCACGCCCGAAGGCATCACCGTGGCGATGCCCGCCCGGCGCGAGGTGCAGTCGCTCGGCTCGCTCATCGCCGCCGGCGCGGCCGTGCTCGGCGCCCTCTTCGTCGCCTCCAGCTGGCAGGACTACCTGGGCTGGCGGCACGCGGAAACCTTCGGCTCCGTCGATCCGATTCTCGGCTTCGACGTGTCCTTCTACGTCTTCACGTTGCCGATGCTCGAGCTGATGCGGTCGTTCGCCGTGGTGCAGGTCGGCGTGGCGGCCGCGGGCAGCGGCGTGCTGTATCTGCTCGGCGGACAGCTGGCCATGACGCCGTTCGGCGTGCGGCTGGGCAGTCGCGCCCGGCGTCATCTGGGGCTGCTCGCCGCGGCGTTCCTGGTGCTGCTCGCCGTCGGCGCCTGGCTCGACCGGCCCAACGCGCTGCTTTTGCCCACCGGCATCATCCGCGGCGCCGGCTACACCGACGTGCATGCCCGCTTGCCGTTCGCGCTGGCCGAAATGGCCGCCGCGCTCATCGCCGCCGCCTGCGCCGTCACCTACGCCTTCACCGAACGCACGGCCGCGGCCGCCGCCGCCATCGGTGTCTACGCGGTGGTGGCCCTGGCGGGCCAGGTCTATGCCGGGGCGATCCAGCGCTTCGTGGTGTCGCCCAACGAGCAGGTGCGCGAGGCGCCCTACATCCAGTACAACATCGACGCCAC
>JBDTWC010000108.1:0-7131 GCA_040006875.1 Acidobacteriota bacterium
GCGCAGGAAGCCGAGCGGTGGAAGACCGGCCTGGCCGACTGGGGCCAGGACGGCGCCCGCATCAGCCGCCTCAAGGCCGCCGCCGATGTCTCGGTCTACACGCCGGGCAGCCGCGCGGGCCTGCCGCTCTCGATTCTCGAGACCTTCAACGCGCCGCCGCGCGCGGTGGCCGACGAGCCGGAATTGCTCGCTGCCCGCGTGCAGTCGGTGGCTACGAGTGTGCTCTCGCTGGCCGGCGTCACGACCGACCCCACGGCGAGCCGTGAGCACGTGCTCGTGTCGACGCTGCTGCAAGAGGCCTGGCGCGTTGGTCGCAACCTCGATCTGGCGACCCTCATCAGCCAGGTGCAGACGCCGCCGGTGGCCAAGGTGGGCGTGCTCGATCTCGAGTCGTTCTACCCGGCCAACGACCGCTTCGCGCTCGCCATGCGGCTCAACAACGTGCTGGCCGCGCCGGGATTCGCCACCTGGCTCGAGGGCGAGCCGCTCGACGTGGGCCGGATGCTCTACGGGCCGACCGGCAAGCCGCGCGTGGCCGTCGTGTCGATCGCTCACCTGGGCGATGCCGAGCGCATGTTCTTCGTGGCGCTGCTGCTCGAGCAGGTGCTGGCGCGGGTGCGCACGCAGCGCGGCACCACGTCGCTGCGCGCCGTGCTCTACATGGACGAGCTCTTCGGCTTCCTGCCCCCGACGGCGAATCCGCCGAGCAAGGTGCCGCTGCTCACGCTGCTGAAGCAGGCGCGCGCGTTCGGCCTCGGGTGCGTGCTCTCCACGCAGAACCCCGTGGACCTCGACTACAAGGCGCTCTCGAACGCCGGCACGTGGTTCCTGGGACGGCTCCAGACCGAGCGCGACAAGGCGCGCGTGCTCGACGGGCTCGAGGGCGTGGCGGCGGGATCGGGCCGCGGCTTCGACCGGCAGGGTCTCGATACGCTGCTCTCGGGACTCGACAAGCGCGTGTTCCTGCTGCACAACGTCCACGACGCGGCGCCCGTGCTGCTGCAATCGCGGTGGGCGATGTCGTATCTGCGCGGGCCCATGGGGCGCGACGAGATTCGCGCGTTGATGGCGCCGCAGAAGGAGGCGCGGGCCGCAGCGATTGGACCTGCAGCACCCGCAGCCGCAGCCCCGGCCGCATCCGCTCCGTCAGTCGCCTCGACGCCAGAACCGCCAGCGCGCGTGGCGCGCGAGCCGGCCGCCGCGCCGGCGACGTCGCGTCCCATCGTGCCGCCCGACGTGCCCCAGTACTTCGCTCCCGGCGCCGGTGAGTCGTGGGTGCCGATGCTGGTAGGGGCGGCGCGCGTGTCGTACGCCGATGCGAAGCTCGGTCTCGACGAGACGAGCGACATCGTCGTGTGGACGCCGCTCACCGACGGTCCCGTGACCGCCGACTGGGAGCACGCCGAGCCGGCCGCGTTCGGCGTGGGTCTGCTGTTGCGTGAGCCCGCCGGCGGGGGCGCCTATGCCGCGCTCCCGCCCCCGGCCGCCAAGCCGAAGAGCTATGCGGTTTGGACCAAGGAGTTCGCCTCCTGGGCGGCGCGGTCGCAGAGCGTGGAACTGCTGCGCTCGGTCAGCACGGGCGTCGTCTCGCACCCGGGCGAGCGCGAGGGCGATTTCCGCGCGCGTGTGGCGCACGCGCGGCGCGAGGAGCGCGACGAGGCCGTCACGGCGCTGCGTGACAGATACGCGCCGAAGCTGGCCGCGCTCGACGAGCGCGTCCGCAAGGCGGCCGCGGCCGTGCAGAAGGAAGAGCAGCAGGCCTCCGCGCAGAAGCTGTCGACGGCCGTGTCGGTCGGCGCCGCGGTGTTCGGCGCTATCTTCGGACGCAGGGCCGCCAGCGTGGCCACGCTCGGCCGCGCGACCACCGCCGCCCGCGGCGTGAGCCGCATCGGACGCGAGGCCCAGGACGTCGCGCGCGCGAAGGCCAACGAGGACGCGCTCGCCGCCCAGCGTCAAGAGATGGCCGACGCGCTCGAGTCCGACCTGGCCGCGGTGCAGCAGTCGTGGAGCGGCGACGGTGAAACCTTCGACCGGCTCGTCGTGAAGCCCAAGCACGGCGGCGTTCAGGTGAAGCTCGTGGCCCTCGTCTGGCGCCCGGAGTAGATCCGGCCCCTGACGGCGTCCCGCCGCAGCCCATCAGAATAGCGACGCGCCGTCGGTGCGCAGCCAACGCCGCGCCTCGACGTAGCGCGGGCACGCGGCCGCCACCAGACGCCAGAAGCGCGCCGAGTGATTCAGCTCGCGGCGGTGCATCAGCTCGTGCAGCAGCACGTACTCCCGCACCCACGGCGGCGTCTGCACCAGGCGCCAGTTGAGCGAGATGGTGCCGCGACGCGAGCACGAGCCCCAGCGCGACTTCTGATCGCGAATCGACACACGCGTCACGGTGAGGTCGTGGCGCGCGGCCAGTGCGTGCAGCTCGCCCGGAAGCTCGGCCCCGGCGCGCTGCCGCAGCCAGGCGCGCACGGCCGGCCCGGGATCGCCGCCCTCGGCGACAGACGTGTCGAGCACGACGTCGCCCAGTGCCACGCGGGCGGCACCAAGATCGGTCAGGATCTGCGCGATTCCGTCCACGACGACGGCCGCACCTATGGCCCACCGTGACGTCGCACGGCCGGCGCGCAGGGTCCGCTGTCGCGCCACCCACGGCGCCTGCGACTCGGCGAACTGGCGCGCCTCGCGCCGGCTCCCCCACCACGGCACCGTCACGCGCAGTGCACCGTCGTCCGTCACGCGCAGGATGTAGCGGCGCGCGCCGCGCCGCCGCACGAAGATCATCTCGAGTGGCGGTGCCGGCGCCGGTGGCAGGGGCCGCGTGGGCACCGCTCCGGCGGGAGGCGCGGCGTCGGGCGTCAGCGGCAAGGCGAGTTGCATGGCGTCAGGGACGCGCGGTCCAGGTGTAGCCCAGCATCAGCATGTGGGCGTTCACGCCAGGATTGCGGCGCAGGCGGTTGCCGTTCGAGATGTGGTGCAGGCGATAGCCCGCCACCAGGCCATGACCACGGCCGCCGAGGAGCCGCAGGCCGGCACCGGCGTGGGTCATGAAGTTGCTGCCGGTCGTGCCGTCGGGAATCGGCGCCGTGGTCCAGAGCGCGCCGCCGCCCACTTCGGCAAAGGCGTGCACGCCGCGCCGCGGTGCCAGGTTCCAGCGCCACTGCAGTGGCGCTACCCCGACGCCGCGTGCGCCACCCGACGACCACTCGGCGAAGTAGGGTGTCAGCTCCACCGACCACTCGAAGCGCCCCCGCAGCCAGGCCGGCCCGCGGACGTCGGTGAGCACGCGGCCCCACGACACGGTCGGCATGGCGTAGCGCTCGCCGCCGCTCGACTGGAGCAGATCGATGCCGCGCGCCACGGCGGCGGTGGCCGAGAACTCGGTGACGCCGCGCGCGAGCGCATCCTGCGCGAACGCTCGCGTTGGCGCCAGCATGGTCAGGGTCAGCGCGAGGGCCGCGCCGATGGCGGCGCGGTACAATGTCGAGGTGCCGTCATTCCTCGCCCTGAATTCCGAGAGCGACCTCGACGCCGTCATGGCGGCGTCGCACACTGAGCCGGTCATTCTCTTCAAGCATAGCCAAACCTGCGGCGTGAGTCTGATGGCGCGCGATGTCATGAGTGACAGCGAGCTGCCGGCGCCCGTCCACGAAGTGGTGGTGCAACGGCACCGCGACGTCTCCCAGGCCATCGCGACGCGCCTGAGCGTGCGCCACGAGTCTCCGCAGGTGTTCGTGGTGGCACGCGGCGTGGCCGTGTGGCACAGCTCGCACAACGGCGTCAGGCCGGAACGCATCACCGCCGCCTGGCTTGACGCCGCGGCGTCATTCACGGCGCCGGCCGCGGTCCGTTGACGGCAGCCACGCTCGCCACCATCCGTCCGTCCACGTCGCCTTCGCGCTGCCGCACGACCTGCAGTGGCGCCACCAGACCGACCAGTTCGCCAGGCTCGAGCAGGTACGCGGGATTGGTCGGCCGGCCGCGCTCGGCCTGTGCGCGCGTGAACGTCTCGTAGAGCAACACGCCGCCGGCTGCGACCGCGCGCACGAGCGCCGGCATCAGCGGCCGATGCAGGTAGTTGGTCACGATCACGAAGTCGAAGGCCCCGTCGCCGAGATCGGCCTCTCCGGCCTCCAGGTCGCGCACCCGGGTCGTGATCGCCAGATCCAGACGCCCGGCCACCGCCGCGAGGCGCGCCATCTTCGCCACGTCGCGATCGATCGCCGTGACCGTCAGCCCCGCGCCCGCCAGCAGCAACGCGTGACGGCCCCGCCCCGCCGCCACGTCGAGCACGCGCATGCCGGCGCGCAGCAGGTCGCCGTTCTCGAGCAGCCATCCGGCCGGCCCGTTCACGGGCGTGGCACTGAACTCGCGCGCCCCGCGCCATTCGGCCATGCCGCCGGCCAGGTCGTAGATCGGCCCGTAGCCCGCCGCGGCCAGCACGGTGGCCGCGTGAGCGCTGCGCACGCCGTGCTCGCAGTAGACCAGTAGCGGACCGTCGTCATCGGGCAACACCGCCGGCGCCGACATCATCAGGTCCACCGGCAACAGACGTGATCCCGGCAGGTGCCCCAGGCGGGTGTGCTCGTCGGGCGTGCGCACGTCGAGCACCGTCAGCCCGCCGCCCGTGAGCAGGGCCGCAGCCTCGTCGCCACGGACGCGGCGCACGACGCCGCGCGCGCCGTCAGTCACGCTCAGCCGACCCGTTCCGCAAAGGTGATGAGGTGTCCGTCGGGATCGGTCACCGCGAACTCGCGCAGGCCGTAGAACTGCGTGCGCAGCGCCATCACGACCGGCGCGTGTGGCGCCACGGCGGCGTGGAGGGCATCGACGCCCTCGACGGTGACAAACAGGGTGCCGGTGCCGCCAAACGCCGGCGCGGCAAAGCTGGGCACGGCCTCGCCGACGGGCCCCGGGTCGTTCAGGAACACGGTCACGCCGCCGCGCTCGAGCCACACGAACACGAACGGCGCCACGTCTGGCACGGTCTGCTTCACGGTGAAGCCGAGCACGTCGCAGTAGAAAGCCGTGCTGCGGGCCACGTCGGCGACGATGAGATTGGGGGTGACGGTGAGGAACTGAACGGCAGTGGCGGACATGGCGGGCTCCCCGGCGTGCGGCAGTCTACCTCAGCGCGCGGCCGCATCTGAGCGAGGCGCCGCGGTTCCGGCCGCGCTATGCTGGGGTCGTGGCGCGAGGCTGGGAGAGCAAGGCAATCGAATCGCAGCAGGACGACTCACGCACCAAGGCTCCGGACGGCCCGAGGGCGTCACCCGAGGAAGTGGTTCGCCGTCAGAAGGCCGAGTCGATCGCGCTGGTCCTGGCCGACACCACGGCCCAGCTTCAGGCAGCTTGCAGGCCCGTGCACCGCGACATGCTGCGTCAGCGGATCACCGCCCTCGAGACCCTGCTGGCCGAACTGGCGGTGCCGGCGCTCCAGGGGCCGTCCTGAGCGCCGTCATTGCAGACGCCGGACCTTCCTGCTATGCTCCCACAGCCGAGGATAGCTCCGCGATCTCGATCGCTCCCCGCGTCCCTAATCATCTGACGCATTCCCTACGCAGACACACGTCGCCCCAACACGACATGAGCGTGGAGACATCGACGCATCGCCAACCCATGAGCCAATTTCCGGTCTTCCAAGAGTAACCAGCCGTGCCAGCCGTTCGACTGTTCATCGGAAATCTGCCCTACAACGCCACTGAAGACGACATCCGCTCGCACTTTGCCAGCGTGGGCTTGCCCACGCAGATCGTGCGGCCGCTCGACCGCGAAACCGGACGGGCCCGGGGCTTTGCGTTTGTCGAGTACGGCGAACGCGCCATGGCGGAAGAAGCCGTCAAGCGCTTCGACGGGCAACTCTTCATGGGTCGCCCCCTCGCGGTCAGTGAAGCGCGCGCGCGCGACGACCGCAGCCCGATGCCGCCGCGGCCGGGTGGGTTCAGTGGCCCGCCACGTCCCGGCGGCTTCAGTGGCCCGCCGCGTCCCGGTGGATTCAGCTCCGGCGCGCCGGGCGGCGGCTACGCACCGCGTCCGGGCGGCTTCCGTCCCCAGCCCGGCGATCCCCCGCTCACCGAAGCGGCCATCGCCCGCTCGCGCAACTTCGGCCCGCCTGCGCCGCCCAAGGGCAAGAAGGGTCCCAAGCCCGGCTTCGCCCAGAAGGAACGCGGCCCCAAAGGCCCGATTCCGACCAAGTTCACCGGCCGCGCCTACAGCCTCGACGACCAGGCCGAGGACAAGGCCGACGACGACTCGTTGCCGGACTTCATGAAGGCCGAGGCCGCGGACAAGGTCGACGACAAGGCCGACGACAAGACCGAAGAAACGGACGCGGTCGAGGAAAAGGACCAGGACTGAGCCGTGGAGGCCGCGATGGTGGTCTCCACGTTCGTCCACGAGTTCCAGAAGACCCGGCAGCTGTGCGATCGTGCGATCGCGCAGCTCTCCGATGCTCGTCTCCACGCCCGTCTCGACGACGACGCCAACAGCGTGGCCATGGTGATGCAGCACATGGCCGGCAACATGCGCTCGCGCTGGACCGACTTTCTCACGACCGACGGCGAGAAGCCGTGGCGCAACCGCGATGCGGAATTCGAGCCGGTGGCGCTGAACCGAGCCGACCTGCTGGCCTCGTGGGAGAGCGGTTGGACGACGCTCTTTGCAGCCCTGGGGGAACTCACGGACGCCGACCTCACCCGCACCGTGACGATCCGCGGCGAGGGCCAAACCGTGCTGGCCGCCCTGGCCCGGCAACTCGGTCACTACTCTGGCCACGCGTTCCAGATCGTGCTGCTCGCCAAGCACTGGCAGGGACCGGCCTGGGCCACTCTGTCGATTGCGCGCGGCCAGTCGGCGGCCTACACCGACACGCGGCGCGCCGCCAGCACACCCGACGCCTGAGCGTTCGGCCGCAGCGCGCAGGGTATGATCGCGGCATGGACATCTCGAGTCCAACCGTCTTGTGGCGGCTGTGGAACCCCGAAGGGGCCCACGCCCGCGCCGTGATCATCCCGGGCGATCCCCAGACCACTCTCACCGTCTTCGTCAACGACGTCATGGACCGGGCCGAGAACTTCGACGGGCTCGACGTGGCGCTCTTCCGCGCCGACGACATCAAGATCTCGCTGCTCGGCGACG
>JBDTWC010000109.1:0-7086 GCA_040006875.1 Acidobacteriota bacterium
CCGCCAACATCAAGGGGACGATGGAGAAGGGCGCGCGGGTGTTGTGGAACAGCCTCCAGAAATTCTCGTCGCATGAGGACTGGCTGCAAATCTGGCCCGGCCACGGCGCCGGCTCGGCGTGCGGCAAGGGCATCAGCGCCATTCCTTACAGCACCCTGGGCTACGAGCGCCGCTTCAACTGGGCGTTCACGACCAAGACGGAGGACGACTTCGTGGCTCGTGTGCTCGAGGGCCAGCCGGAACCGCCGACCTACTTCGCGACCATGAAGATGCTCAACCAACGCGGCCCCGAAATGCGCCGCACGACTCTGCCGCCGCGGCTCGACGCCAGCCGGCTTGCGGCCGTGGTCGCCGCCGGCGCACTCGTGGTCGACACGCGCCCCGCCGACGCGTTTGCCGCCGGACACGTGCCGGGCACGCTCAATATCCCGTTCAACAGCTCGTTTGTCACCTGGGCAGGCTGGCTGCTGCCCTACGACGACGACCTCTACGTCGTGGTCGCCCACGACGACGACGCGCGGGTCGCCGAGCTGACGCGTCAGCTCGCGCTCATCGGGCTCGATCGCGTGGCCGGGGTGTTCTCGGCCGAGGTGGCCATCGGCCATGCGGCCCCCGGGGATGCCAGCGACACGATTCCGCAGATCACGGCCGCCGAACTTGCCAGCCGTCTGGCGGCCGGCACCGTCGACGTGATCGACGTGCGCAACGGCGCCGAATGGCGCGAGGGCCACATCGCCGGGGCCCGGCACGTGCCGCTCGGCTATCTGGCCGACCAGTTCGCCGATCTGCCGGGCGGAAAGCCGCTGGTGCTGCACTGCCGCAGCGGCTCGCGCTCGGCCGTGGCCGCGTCACTCCTGCGCCGGCTCGGGCGGCGCGAGGTCGTCAATCTGGTTGGCGGCCTGGAGGCGTGGCGAGCGGCCGGGCTCCCGACGACCGGCGCCGCTTCGGCCTCCCACTGACCGCGGCGGCATAGCGAAGCGGCCGGCCGCTATGTCCGTGGCCGTCCTCAGGTGGGGCACGCTCGATTGCCCACGCGCCGTACATGCGAACGGGCGGCCCCAGTGGAGCCGCCCGTTGTCAGATCGCACCCGTGTCAGTGCCTCAGCACGACACGCACTTGTGATTGTTCTTCGCGCCCAGGCCTTCGAGCAGCTTGATGGTTTCGGGAATCGGCTCGACGCGCTGCACCGGGCCGTTGGCCATGTCGACGGTGGTCTGCCCCCCGCGATTCTGCATGGTCACGTCGGCGCCCTTCGACACCAGGTACTTGATCATCTCGTTGTCGCCACGCGAGGCGGCATGGTGCATGGCGGTGTTGCCGTCGGCATCGCGCGAGTTCGGGTCGGTGCCGAGGTCTTCGATCAGGTACTTGACCGCGGCCAGCATGCCGGAGGGCGCGAAGCGGTGGGCGTTGCCGGCGAAGCCTTCGCCGTAGCCGGCGCCCGACGACGCCAGCAGCGGCGGGATGTCCGGACCGCCGGTCGGTACGGGCGGCAGGCCCGAGTGATCCTTCGACGCGTCGGCAGTGGTCGTGCCGCCCTGGCGGAAGCGGTCGTTCACAGCCGGCTTGGCCGTCGGCAGGGAGACGTCGGCGCCGTTTGCGACGAGCAGCTTCATAGCCTCGATGTCGCTGGCGTAGGCGGCGCGCCAGAACGGCGTGGCCCCCTGATCGTCGACCCGCAGCAGATCGAAGTTGTACTGCGTGTACCAGATCTTGCGCTGCAGGCGCGCGTTCACGTCGGCACCCTTGGCCAGGAGCAGCGTCATGGTGTCGAGGTACGACGCCTTCTGCTGCAGGTAGGCGCGCGGCTGCGGGTAGAACGCCTTCGATGCCCATTGCACGTTCAACACCGCGTAGAGCGGCGTCATGCCGGCGTCACTGGCCAGGTTCGGGTCGGCGCCCTTCTCGAGCAGGTAGCCGACGAGGTCGAACTGGCCGTTCACCGCGGCGATGACCATCGGGCTGGTCTTGTCGCCAGCAGTAAGCGCGTTCACGTCGGCGCCGGCCTCGACCAGGGCCTTCACCGCGTCGGTGGCGCCTTGGCGCGCGGCGTAGTGCAGGGCCGACAAGCCGCCGTAGTTGCCGATCAGCTCGTTGTACTTGAACGGCCGCGACACGCCGGCGATCCCGGCCGCGGGCTTGGTGGCCGGGGCCGGCATCGGCATGGGTGCCGCGCCGCCTTCGTTCTTCTGGGCCGCGGAGCGCACGTTCTGCGCCTGCCGGATTTCGTCCTGCAGTACTTCTTCGGGCACGTCGACCTTGGTCAGATCGACGACTCTGGAGCGGACGTTGGCGTCGGCGCCCTTGGCGAGCAGCGCCTTGACCGCATCGGCACGGCCGGCCGAAGCGGCAAACATCAGCGCCGTCTGACCGTTGGCCGTTTCCGTGAGGTTCAGCGCCGCGCCCGCGGTGGCCAGTGCCGTCACGATGTCCGCGTTCCCGGCCGCCGCCGCCAGCATCAACGGGGTGGCGCCGGTCGACGTGCGTGCGTCCAGCTCGGCGCCGCCCTTGATGAGCGCCTCGACCGCCCCATCCTTTCCTGCCTTCCCGGCCAGGTGGAGCGGGGTGTAGCCACCGATGCGGGTCGTGCCTCGGGCGTTGGCTCCGGCCACGAGCAGCATCTCGGCCATGGTGCGATCGCCTTCGAGCGCGGCCCAGTGCAGGGCGGTCATCCCGTCGCCCTGCGCCGAGTTGACGTCGGTGCCGCTCTTCAGCAGCTGCCGCATCTTGACCGCGTCCTTGGCCATCGCCGCGTCGGCGACCGGCGAGCGGCTGGTTTGCGCGCCGAGCAGGGCGGACGACACCAGGGTCGCTCCCAGCAGGGCCGCGAGACGGCGCGTGTGCAGTGCGTTCATCCTGTGTCTCTCTTCTAAACGGCCGTGGTGGTCGGAACCATGGCGTTCAGATCCATGGCGGTTTTGCTGTCGCCGAACTGCGCGTCGTCGATGTCGAAGCTGCGAATCATGCTCAGCATCGCGTTGGCCATCGGCGTGCCGTCGGCGGTCTTGATGTGCAGGTTGCCCTTGATGGCGCCGCCGCCGTGACCGGCGATGAAGAGCGGGCAACGCTTGTGGTTGTGCACGTTCGGATTGCCCATCGGCGATCCGTAGAACACGACCGAGTTGTCGAGCAGGTTGCCGTTGTCGCCGTCGGGCGTGTTCTTCATCTTCTCGAGCAGGTAGGGCACCAGGCTGACGTGGTACTTGTTGATCTTGGCCAGATCGGCAATCCGGTCTTCGCGCTCGCCGTGGTGCGAGGCGATGTGGAAGCCGGTATTGACGCCGGTCGGGTCGAAGACGCGGTTCGACACGTCGCGGCTCAGCTTGAATGCGAACACGCGGGTCAGATCCGACGTGAAGGCCAGCACCTGCAGGTCCATCATCAGCTTGACGTGCTCGTCGTAGGAATCGGGCACCCCGCGGGGCGCGCCGGGCAGCGCGCGCTGCTCGCCGCTCGAGTTCATCTCTTCGACCTTCTGGATGCGCCGTTCGATCTCGCGCACGTCGTCGAGGTAATCGGACAGACGCACGCGGTCGGCTGCGCCGAGGTCCTTCTTCAAGCGATCGACCGACTCGGTCACGAAGTCGAGCAGGCTCTTGTCGCGCTTGCGGCGCCGGGCGCGGGCCTCGGGCGTCGCGCCGATGCCGAACAACTGGTCGAAGACCAGGCGCGGATCGCGAATCATGGGCAGGGGTTCGGTCGGCGACGCCCAGCTGATCGAGTCGGTGTAGGCGCACGAGTACCCGTAAAAGCAGCCACCAGCCTGATCGACGTTTTCGATGCACAGCTGCATCGACGGAATCGGCGTCTCCATTCCGATCTTGTGGGCCACGATCTGGTCGATCGAGGTGCCCGAGCGGATGTCAGAACCCTGCGTCTGCTTCGGGTGAGCCTGCGTGAGGAACACGGCCGCCGAGCGGAAGTGGTCGCCGCCGATTTCGGGGGCGGTGAACGCTTCGGCGTTGCGCACGTCGGTGTTGCTGACGATGGTCAGGTAGTCGCGATACGGCTCGAGCGGCGACATCGACGAGGACGTGAGATCGAAGTCGGCGCCGACGCCCGCCGGCGCCCACATGTGCTGCTTGGCGCCGAACGCGGTGCTGCCGGCCGAACCGTGCACCATCTCCATGGCGATGAGGCGCTTCTTCTGTGGCAGCGCCTTCGCGAGCGCGGTGCCCGAAGGCAGCATGGCATCGAGAAACGGCAGAGCAATGGCGGCGCCCATCCCCTTGATCATCGTCCGGCGCGGCAGGTGGCGCTTGGTCAGCAAGTGCATGTGGGGCTCCTGGATTTCGTAGAACCGAATAGTCTAGCGGGGCGACGCCGCGGTGGTGTCGGCCACCGGCTGCGTGTTCATCTCGAAAGCGGGGCTAGTCGCGATGGCCAGCACGAATGCGGAGATCTTGTTGTCCTTCGCGGCTGCCGAGCGCAGCACGCGACGCACGAGTGGCATGTCGCTCGCCTCGATGCGGCGGCCCAGCGCGTAGGTCATGAAGCTTTCTGTGAAGCTCATGAGGATGCCGTCCTGATGCTTCATCAGCGCGGCCTTGAGACCCACCGGGCCCTGCATCTTGGTGCCGTCATAAAGGACGCCATCTGAGTCGACCGGGTTGCCGTTGTCCTTGATCCGATACTTGCCGGTGACGTCGAAGTTCTCGAGCGTCAGGCCGAGCGGGTCGATGACCCGGTGGCACGACTGGCAGGCCGGATTCTTGCGATGCTCTTCCATGCGTTCGCGCACGGTGAGCACCTTGTTGCCGGTGGCGCCTTCGGTCTGCTCGAGGGCGGGCACGTTGGGCGGCGGCGGCGGGGGCGGCGAACCCAAAAGCACCTCCATAACCCACTTTCCGCGCATCACCGGTGAGGTGCGGTCGGCCACCGAGGTCTGCAGCAGCACGCTGCCCTGCCCCAGGATGCCGCGCCGGTATTCCGGCACCGTCACGCGCTGAAAGTCGGTGCCGGTGATGTTCGGAATGCCGTAGTGCCGGGCCAGCCGCTCGTTCACGAAGGTGTAATCGGCGTTGATGAGGTCGAGCACGCTGCGATCCTCTTTCACGAGGCTGTCGAAGAAGAGCTGCGTCTCCTTCATCATGGCGCGGCCGAGGGTGCGGTCGAAGTAGGGGTAGAGGAGCGCGTCGGGCAGGATCTCTTCGACGTCGCGCAGGCGCAGCCACTGCGCGGCAAAGCGCGTCGACAGCGCCTCGGCGCGCGGGTCGGCGAGCATGCGCCGCACCTGCTTCTCAAGCATGCCGGGCGCACTCAGGCGGCCCTGGCCGGCGATCCTTGACAGCTCGTCATCGGGGCCCTGGCCCCACACGAAGAACGACAGGCGCGTGGCCAGGTCAGTGTCGCGCAAGCGGTACGGGGTGCCCGGCCGCTGCGATGCGGGCGCCGACTCGAGGCGGAAGAGGAACTGCGGGCTGGCCAGGATGGCCTCGAGCGCCGAACTGATGCCGCCTTCGAAGTCGCGTTCCTTGCGGCCGCTATCGTAGAAGGCCATCAGGTCGGCGAAGTCGGTGTCGGTCACCTGATGGCGAAAGGCCTTGCTCGACAGGCGGCGCACGATCTCGGTGGCGCAGTCCTGTTCGTTGCGGGCCGAGGTCGGCCGGCAGGTGAACACGGCGCGGCGGCTGTTGTTGTCGGAGATACCGGTGACGCGCATCGGGCCGGCAATCGCCAGGTCCTTGAGGTGCGGCAAGGTCGTGATGCCGTAGGCCACGCCGATTTGCGTGTCGGCCAGCGTGTGATCGATGGGCGCGATGAGGTCGTTGACCGGGCCTTCGAAGCGCTGCAGGAAGGCGGCAGTGACGCGGTGCGGACCCGCGGTCATGTGCAGGAGCGGCGTCTTCATGATCAGGCTGGTCGAGCCTTCATACATCTTCGGGTCGATGTCGAGTACGGCCTTGCGTTCGCCGTCGACCGAAATCTCGACCTGCTCGTTCTGCGCCGGGCCGCCGAAGAGGAAGCCGCATGCGTTGCCGTGGAGCTCGACGCGGAACAGGTAGTCGCCGTCAGCCGGGAAGGTGTGGATGACCGAGGTGCCGCCGCGCGTGCCATAGGGCGCGCCCTCGACCCGCTGCAGCTGTGAGGCCGTCTTGGGCACCCGGTAGAGCGACTCGCCGGCCGCGGCGTCGCGATCGCCGAGCGCCAGGGCCGCCACTTTGCCCGCCGCACGCAGATAGCTCTCCATCAACGAGGGCGAGAACGTCTGCGCGTCGGCCACGTTGTCGAAGCCCTGGCTGATGGTGTCGGCCGGGAGCATCGCCGTCACGTCGATGTCGAGCGCCAGCAGATCCTTCACCGCGCGCGCGTACTCGGCGCGGTTCAAGCGCTGGAAGGAGCGCGAGCCCGAAGAAGGCGTGAGCGCGGCCGCGGCGTCGATGCGCGCCACGAACGCGCCGGCCATCTCATCCAGCACGGCGCCTTGAGGACGCTTGGCGCCCGACGGCGGCATCATGCCGAGGCGTAGCTTGCGCACGACCTTTTCGGCGAGGTCGGGGTTGTCGAGCAGCTTCGTGGCGTCGAAGGAGGCCAGCGTCAGACCGCCGGCCTTGCCGCGTTCGCTGTGGCAGGTCACGCAGTACTGCTTGACGGTGGCGTTGTAGGTCGTGGCGTCGAAGGCCGGATGCGCAGCTACCGCGGGCACGGTGGAGCGCACGGGGCGCGGCGCCGTTTGACGAGCGGCCGCAGGTGCGACCGGAGCGGCAGTGGCCGCGGCGGGTGCGGCCTGCGCACTGACTGGCGGGGCGGGCCGCGTCTGTACGACGGCAACGCCGAGAACGGAAGCCGCGATGGCGGTGAGAACAAACCGCTTCATGTGGTCAAGCTCCACCCGGTGCAATACCCGCCCGTCGGGGTCGGACCGGATTCAATCTGAAAAGCATTTTACCGCGAAATTGGGCCGTTTTTCGTGACATCGCGAGACGTCTGCGGCTCATCCGGCAGGCTTCCATTTCGAGCCACGGATGACCCGGACGACTCGGCGCGGCGACCGGGCAGAGACTACGGCGGCCGGCGGCGCGGACACGGCGTCCACGCCTGGCTAGCCAAGGAGAGAAGACGATGCGACGAATGGTTCTTGGAGT
>JBDTWC010000110.1:0-7067 GCA_040006875.1 Acidobacteriota bacterium
GTCAGCGCGCCGCCGGGCAAGGAGATTTCCGACACCGCGTCGACCAGCACCTCGACCTCGTCGCCCATGCGCAGGTGCACGGCCGCCACGGCGGCGCGCACCGCCGCCGCCGCGACGGCGTCGGGCACCGCGGCGGGTGGCGCGGCTATCGCCAGCGAGGCGAGGAGCGGCAGCACCGTCATCATCGGACGATGTTGTTGACCTGGGCGAGCATCTCGTCGGCCGCCTTGATCACCTTGGAGCTGGCTTCATAGGCACGCTGGCCGAGGATCATGTTGACCATCTCCTCGACCACGCTGACATTGGAGTCTTCGAGAAAACCCTGCACGAGGCTGCCGCGTTGTTCGGTGCCGGCCGGGCCGGTCTGCGCTTCGCCCGACGCGCTCGTCACCTGAAAGAGGTTGCCGCCGAGCGGCGTGAGACCGGCGGCGTTCTGGAACGTGGCCAGCTCGATCGTGCCCAGCTGCTGCGACGCGCTCTGACCGGGAATCGAGGCCGACACCACCCCGTCCTTCGAGATAGTCACCGAGGTGGCGTTCTCGGGAATCGTGATCTGCGGCTGCAGCGCGTAACCCTCGGAGGTCACGACCAGGCCCTGCGCGTCGCGATGGAACGAGCCGGCGCGGGTGAAGGCCGTGGTGCCGTCGGGCAGGTTGACCTGGAAGAAGCCGTCGCCTTCGATGGCCATGTCGAGGGAACTGCCGGTACCGCGGAAGCTGCCGCTCGCGAAGTCGCGCGAGGTGGCCACGGCGCGCGTGCCCAGGCCGACCTCGAGACCGACGGGCGTTTCGCCGGTGGCGGTGGCCGATCCGGGCTGACGGGTGTGCTGGTAGAACAGATCCTCGAATTCGATGTGGCTGCGCTTGTAGCCGGCGGTGTTCACGTTGGCCAGGTTGTGGGCCACGTTGTCGATGTTGGCCTGCTGGGCATTCATCCCGCTGGCAGCTGTATACAGGGCGCGAATCATGGCGTCTCCTTGGCGTTAACGGTCAGCGCCGTCCGAGCGAGTCGATGGCGCGGCCATCGACGTCGTTCATCAGGACGGACACGGCCTTCTGCAAGGCCTGGAAGCTGCGGTTGACCGACGTGAGCTCGGCGATCCGATCGACCACCGAGACGTTGGCCTGCTCGAGCGAGCCGGTGCGCACCGAGGGCATCGTCACCGGCGTGGGCGTTTCGTCGCCGCGCAGCAGCGCCCCACCCTCGCGCGTCAGCGCCCCGGGGTCGGTGAACTGCACGATCGAGAGGCGGCCGACGGCTGCGCCGTCGCTGTAGACGGTGCCGTCGCCTTCGACCTTCACGGTGCCCTTGCCGATCGTGATCGGCCCATCGACACCCTTCACCACGGCGCCGTCGGCGGTCAGCACCGCGCCGTCGTCGCCGCGCGACAGATGGCCATTGCGGGTGTAGCGCACGCCGGCCGGGGTGTCGACGGCCAGGAAGCCACCGCCCTCGATGGCGATGTCGAGCGCCCGCCCGGTCGGTTCGATGGCGCCGGGCCGCGCGTCCAGGCGCCGCCCGCCGGTCGAGGCGTCGATGGCGGTCTCGAGCGCGTCGTCGAAGACGGGCCGGGGCGCATTGCGCTGCCCGGTCCGTTCCGCCTTGTAGCCCGCCGTGCCGACGTTGGCGATGTCGTTCGCCAGTCGATCCAGCTCGTCGAGCCTGGTGCGCATGCCGCTCAGCGCGACGTAGTGGCCGCCCGCCATGAGTCCTCTCCTTCCGCTGCCGTGCTCGTTGGCTGGAGCAGCAGATCGAAGCCTGCGCCGCCACCCTGAATCCGCACCCACACGTACTGGCCCCAACGGGCATCGTTCATCGTCGACTCGCGTGCGGCCATCACCACTTCGGCCAGACGGCGTGCCGCCTGGACGACGTCGTCTTCGCGGGCGAAGGCCACCGACATGTCGGCGGTCGTCGTGGCGCCCGCGGCCGCGGCGCCGGCCGCGGAGCCATAGTGTTCGAGCAGCGCCAGCCACGCCTCGTCGCTGACCAGGAACGGCTCGGGCGTCCAGCCCGTCTGCTGGCGGAACGCGCTCAGCGCGGCCCGCGGCACCGGGGCCGGGAAGGCGACGCGGATGCGGCCGCCATCGGGCGGGCTGATCGGCACCATGCCGAGCGCCTGGATGGCGTCGAGACTCAGTCCGCCGGGCGCCTCACGCACGCGCAGCGGGTCGACGGTGGCGAGGTAGCTGACGCCCGCCTGATCGGCCAGCGCGCGCAGCAGCGCGTCAGGTGCGACCGCGCCCATCGAGCGGAGCTGCTCGCCAAGGCGCATGCGACTCGCGGTCTGCGCTTGGAGCGCGGCGTCGATCTGTTCCGGGGGGCACGCACGCCGATGACGTAGCAACGCGCCCAGCCGCACCGCCGGCAGGCGCGGCACGCCTTCGACGCGGCCGAGCGTGCGCGGGCCGGAGAGCCGCTCGAGCATCACAGCCTCGACACAGGCCTGCGAGCAGTACCACTGCTCGTCGAGGGTGGCGCCGGGCTCGGTGCGGGCCCGCCACCAGCTCGGCGTGCGGGTGCAGGTGCTATGCGCGCACTGCGACATGGCGCCCTCCCCGGGTCCGGCGGGCCTTGCCCAGGCTGTTCATCCAGTTCTCGAGGTCGTCGAGCACGCCCGGCGTCGCGGCGTCGGGCTCGGGCTCGGCGATCTCCGCGGATGCGGGCGCGGCGGCCATGGCGTCGTCGAGACCGAGGTGCAGGCGCACTTCGCTCTCCGAGAGCGACTCGGCAATCGCGATGTCTTCGATCGCGCGCCCCTTGCGCAGCGCCGCCGCGATTCGCTTGGTGGTGGCGCGGCGGCTCGAACTGGACGGCAGCGGCCGGGCGCCGAGCCGTTCAAGTTCCGAGGCCACATTGACGAATCCTTCTTCAGTGGCATCCGTCAGCAGATCCAGCGCCGCCGTCAACTGCACGACCCGCTCGTCGGCCTTGGTGGCGACGCGCGCCGAGCGCACGAGCCGCACGATCAGCGCGAGCTGCGCCAGCGAGAGCAGGGCGAGGCCGAGGGCCGCATACATCGTCACGTTCATAGTTCCATCGCCTTCAGGCGCTCGGCCGGACTCACGAGGCTGGTGATGCGCACGCCGTAGTTACCGCCGACCACCACCACCTCACCCTCGGCGATGACCTGCGAGCCGACCAGGAGCTGGACGGGGTCGTCGGGCGAGCGGCCCATGTCGACCATCGATCCCGGCCCGAGCATGGTGAGCGCGCGCAGGGTCAGCTCGGTGCGCGCGAAGCGCACGACCAGCGGCAGGTCGATGTCGAGCAGCGCCGCGAGATTGCCGGGCGCGGCGAGCGTCTGGAGGTCCGCCCCGTAACCCGGCAGCGCCACGCCGGCCCCCGCGCCCGTGAAGTTCCCGGCCAGCACCCGCGCCTCGATCGAAATCGTCGCCACGGTGGTGTCGCCGTCGCGCAGGCGCCACCCCGCCAGCTCACCGGCCACCGTGCCCGCCCGCGCCTCTCCCACCAGCAGGGTGAGTCCGGTGACGCCGTCCTTGCGGCACGCGGCCGCGGCGGCCTGGGTCCAGAGACTGCGCAGCATGTCGGCAACAACCGAGTCTTCCGGCTCTTCGTCGAGCTCCATCACCTGCGCGGCGAGGTCGCGCACACCGGCGGCGTCGAGCGCGGCGGTGAACGTGCCCGTGAGCGCGCCGCTGGCCGTGATCGGAGTGGTCCAGCCCGGACCCGCCTCGGTCGCGGCCGGCACCAGCGTCAACATTCGTCCGTGCACCGCTTCGAGGGCGGCGCCGAACTCGGCCGTCAACGTGCCGGTGAGGCGTTCGCTATTCAGTCCGTCAGCCATCTCACGCCTCCGCCGATCCCGCGCCGTCGCAGCGATGGGCCACGGTCACGCCGGCGCGGCCGGCCGCGACATTCGGGTGGCCGCGAAACTTCAGGGTCTTGCCGACCAGCAGGTCGATCGGGGCGCTCGCCGGGATGCCCAGCGTGAGCACGTCGCCCGCCTTCATGGCCACCAGTTCGCGGGTGGTGCAGCGCGACTCCAGGGCGGCGGTGATCGGAAGGGGCACGCGGGCCAGATTTTCGAACAGCCAGGTGCGTTCCTTCAGGTTCGGCTCGCGCCGGTTGCGATCGTGCCCGCCGGCAAAGTGGGTATCGGTCTGGTGCACGATGCTGGCCGGCAGGCACAGGTGCAGCGCGCCCTGCGTCTCGCCGACGCGCAGGTCGAAGGCGAGCATGACCACGGTGTCGTTGGGCGAGGCCACCTGCAGCATCTGCGGCCGGGTCTCGCGGCCATGAATGGCGAAGTTCAGGTTGACCACCGGCCGCCACGTCTCGGTCAGCGACTCGAGCAGAATCTTCACGACCGAGTCGACGACGTTCTGCTCGATGTCGGTCAGGGCCCGCTCCACTGCCGCGTGCTTGCCCTCGCCGCCGAGCATGCGCTCGATCATCGCGAAGGCCACCGCCGGATTGACTTCGAGGCCGGCGAGATCGTCAAACGGCGCCGTCGACAGCGCGTAGTAGGCGGTGGGATCGGCCAGCGACTGGGTGAATTCCGAGTAGGAAAACTGCTCGACCGACAGCAGCGTCAGCACCGTCGACGACCGCAGGTAGGCGGCGAGCGACTGCGACACGTTGCGGGCGAAGCGCTCGTGCAGGAACTGGAGCGAGTGGAGCTGTTCCTTCGAGATGCGATCGGGCCGGCGGAAGTTGTAGTTCGTGCACGCCACCACGCCGGTCTCTTCAGTTCGCACGGCGCGGTCACCCGCACCAGGGCCGGCGAGCAGCGCGTCGATTTCGTCTTGCGACAGGATCTTGGTCACGGCTCAGTGCGCGTCCTTCCGGACGATGCTCGTGGCCAGGGCCGAGCGCAGGCGAGCGATGGCCTGGCTGCGCAACTGCGACACGCGCGACTCGCCCACCCCGATCACCTCGCCGATCTCGGCCAGGGTCAGTTCCTCTTCGTAGTAGAGAGCCAGGATGTGGCGCTCCCGTTCGGGCAGGTTGCCGATCGCACCGGCCAGCAAGCGCCGCAGTTCAGCCCGTTCGAGCAGCGCGTGCGGGCCCTCCGACGGCTCGATCTCGACGTCGAGCGCGCTGCGTCCGTCCTCGCCCACCGCACTCTGGCGGATGGTGGCGAGCTCGGCCGACTTGAGCTTGTCGAGCATGCGCTCGTACTCGGCCTCCGACACGTCGAGGGCGCCGGCGATGTCGGCGGCCTGCGGTTCGCGACCGAGCGTGAAGCGCAGGTTGGCGATGGCGCTGTCGACATCGCGGCGCAGCTTGCGCACCGCGCGCGGCGCCCAGTCGAGCCCCCGCAGGGAGTCGAGCATGGCGCCGTGGATGCGCCGGCGCGCAAAGGCGCTGAACGGCACGCCCAGCGACGGCTTGAAGCGGCCGGCGGCATCGATGAGGCCGAGCACGCCCACGCTGACGAGTTCCGATACCTCGACCTGCGGCGGCAGCCGGTTGGCCAGGCGGCTCGCCATGGCCTTCACCAGCCCCACGTGTTCCATCACCAGCTGGTCGCGCACCGAGGCGTCCGTATCGAGGTCCGAAGGGCTCATGCGCATCGCGAGGGCTCCCACACAGCAGAAATCACGGCCGCCGTCATGCCAGCCCCAGGGCCGCAGACGCGGGTTCGTCACGCAGCAGAGCCGCGGCCAGGACCGCCGGCGTCGCCCGCTCCAGGTCTTCGGGGACGCGCTGCCCGGTCGTGATGTACGACACCGGCAGCCCGCGCTCCATCAGCCAGGTCAGCAGTGGTCCAGGCGACTCGGCTTCGTCGAGCCGCGACACGACCACGCGGTCGGGCTTGGCGTCGGCGAAGCGATCGACGATGCGACGGGCCGAAGACAGCGAGGTCTCGGCGGGAATCACGAGATGCGTGCGCACGCCCTGGCGCCGTCCCAGCAGCCGGCGCACGTCGCGCATGTCGTCGTCCTTGGGCGAGCGGCCGGCGGTGTCGACCAGCAGCAGGCCGCGCGCCTGATCGATTGCCTGATCCATCTCCTCGATGGTGCGGGCGGTGCGGAAGGGCGCGCCGATGATGGCGGCGTAGGTGCGGAGCTGCTCGACGGCGCCGGCGCGGAAGGCATCGGCCGCAACCACGCCGACCGCGCGCTTGCGGCGCACTTTCTCCTGCGCGGCGATCTTGGCGATGGTGGTCGTCTTGCCGACACCGGGGGGACCGATGAACACCTCGACGCGGGCGAAGCTCTCGTCGCCGGCCGCCATCGACGCCAGATGCGCCGCCAGGGCCTGACGCACGCCATCGGCGCTCAGACCGCGCTGCTGCCGGGGCGGAATTCCAGCCGCCACCGCTTCCGCCAGGGTGGGGTCGATACCGGCGGCAATCAGGCGGGCGGCCAGGCTACCCGACCCGGCCGGGATGTCGGCGGGCCGACTCTTGGGAACGTCCGGCCGACGCTCGGCCTCGCCGTCCCAGCCCGCGGGCGCGCTGGCCGTGACCTGCACTTCGCGCATGCCGACCCAGCCGCGCCAGCCGTGCGCGCTCACCAGCTCGCTCGACAGCACCAAGGCACTTGGACCGAACTCGTCGCGAATGGCCCGAAAGGCCTCGCGCACCGTGGGTTGGCGGAATTGTTTGACCTGCATCGTCAGTCCAGCATCGCGATCGAGGCCACCTGCACCTGCGGTGGAATCTCGTTGTGCGACAGCACACCCAAGTGCGGCAACACCCGGGCGAAGAGTCGCCAGATGTGAGGCCGCAACGTCGGTGTGCACAAGAGCACAGGCTGTGCCACCGCGCCCGCGAAGATCTCGCCGATGCGGCTGGCCAGCCGCTGGGCCTGTGCCGGGTCGATGGCGAGCACGGCGCCGTGCTCGGTTTTGACGATCGACGACACCAGGCGCTCCTCCAGATCGGGCGAGAGGGAAATGGCCGGCAGTTCGTCCTTCTCGGTCTGGTAGGGCCGGCAAATCGATCGCCCGATCGCCATGCGCACGGCCTCGGCCACGCCGTCGGGATCCTTCGCCCCGGGCGCCGCGTCGGCAATCGCCTCGAGAATGGTCGCGAGGTCGCGAATCGAGACGCGCTCTCGCAACAGCTGCCGGAGCACGCGCTGGATGTCGCCAAT
>JBDTWC010000111.1:0-7044 GCA_040006875.1 Acidobacteriota bacterium
CACCCCACCGTCCGCTGTAGGTGAACTCCGACTTGGTGCCGCCGTAGAGGCCGCCGGTGGCGGCCGACAGCCGGCCCGAGATCTTGCGCTGCTGGCCGAGGGTGTAACTGAGTCGGCTGGTGGCGAAGGTGTAGCCGCCGGCCGGCACGAACACCCCGGGGGCGATCGTGAAGCGCTCGGGCAGCCGCTCGTACTCGCGGGTGTACTCGGCCGTGAGCTGGTCGCTCGACTGGAAGTCAACCCGGAACAAGCCATTGGCTTCGCGGCTCTGCACGACGGTGGCGTGGGCGTCGGTGACGTAGTCGAGGTTGCCCTGCCAGGTGAGCTTGCGGACCACGCGACTGTGCCGCGGGCGCGGGCTGAAGCGCAGTTGCCCGAAGCTGCGGCGTAGGTCGTTGCGGCGCACGTAGCCGACCTCGGGCGTGAACTCCCGATCGATCAGCATGTGCTCGGCGGCGGCCCCGTAGCGGTCGTTGGTGTAGTCGAAGCGGCCCCGGTAGCTGGTGCCGCGCACGGCCACCCCACGTGCATCGGGCGTGCTCGTCTGCGCCAGGTAGCTGGTCACGTTGATGCTCTTGAAGAACAACATCGTGGCGTCGGCGCCCACGGTGTAGCTGGCGTCGCCGCCGGTACTGGCGCCCGACAGCCCTGGACCGCGGCGCGTGGCCATCACGCCCACGTTGCTGCGCCGGAACAGGTTGCGTTTCAGACGCAGCGCCGAGAAATTGGTCGAGACGGCGCGCGCGGCCGGCGCGTCGTCGGTCTGGATGTCGAGCACGCCGATGCTGAACGGGCCGGTGCGGCCGGTGAGCCGCACGCCGCCGATGACCGGCACGGCTTGCGACTGACTCAAGCCGATCTGCCGGCTGAAGAACAGCAGCGGCACATCTCCCGGACTGTTACCGGCCTGCACGCCGCCGAAGTCGAAGATGCCCTGGCCCTCGATGAAGAAGTCGCGCTTCTCGGGGAAGAACAGGTTGAAGCGGGTGAGGTTCACCTGCTGCAGATCCTCTTCCACCTGCGCGAAATCCGTGCGATACGTGGCGTCGAGGATCAGGCTCCGGGTCAGGCCGTACTTGACGTCGAGTCCGGCATTGGCGTCGAGGTCGTTGTCGAACGGCGTGGCCCCGGCGCGATTGGTCGTCGATGACCCGACCAGGTAGGGCTTGAACTCGATGTTCTTCGACTCGGCCGGCGGTTCGAGATCGACGACCGTCGCCGCCGAGGCCATGCGGCTCACGCCCTGGGTGCCGAGCGCCGCCGGCACGAGCGACAGGTACGAGAACTCGTTCTTCCACTTCACGAGCCGGCGCAGGTTGATGCCCCAGGTCTGCTGGCCGGCGCCGCGATAGCGCAGCGACTTGAAGGGAATCGACACCTCCATCGTCCAGCCCTGCTCGAATTTGGCGATCTTCGAGTACCAGATGCCGTTCCAGGCCTGGTTCTGCTGGTCGTCGGTCACGGTCATGTCGCGCAGCGCGCCCAGCGGGTTGGTCTGGAACATGTAGCCGTTGCGCCGGTCGTGGAAGGTGTCGATGACGAAGGTGAGGTTCTCGTTGCCGAGGATGTTGCTGCTGTCGCGGCGCATCTCGTTGATCACGTCGCGTTCGGGATGGCTGTCCCAGCAGCGGGCCACGATGTAGAGGTTTTCGTCGTCGAAGAGGATCCACGCCTCGGTCTTCTCGGTGGCGGGCTGACCCTCATTGGGCTCCTGCTGGATGAAATCGGTGAGCGGGGCCACGTCGCGATAGATCGCCTCGTCGAGCCGGCCGTCGAGCGTGAGCGGCGTGGTCAGGCGGAAGGCCCGTACCGTGACCTGGTCAGCCGCCGTGCGGCTCACGAGCGACTCCTCCGCCGCCGGCTGCGCGACGCCTGGGGTGGCGAGCAGCAGCAGCGCGATGCCGACCACGGCGCCCGCCCACAGGCGGCTCCAACCCGGCGTCTGCATCCGGCCGTTTATATCACCAGACCGATCGCGAGACCATGCCAGCTGGCATTGGGCGGCGACATTCAGCACAATGCCGGCATGTCCGAGCGTCCGCTGTCGAGCGTTCCCGCCGTGGTGCCGAGTGGGCTTCTGGCCCTCGCCCTCGCCCTGGCCCTGTCGCCGGCGCTCGCCCACGGGCAGGGCCGCCCGCTCGTGGTCGGCTCGAGCGCCACCTACCCGCCGTTTGCCTACGAGACACCAACCAAGGAGATCGTGGGCTTCGACGTGGACGTGATCAAGGCCGTGGCCCAGAAAGCCGGGCTTACGGTGCGGCTCGTGAACACGCCGTTCACCGGCGTGTTCGCCGCCCTCAACAACGGCGACATCGACCTCATCATCTCGGGCGTCACAATCAACGACCGGCGCAAGCAGTCGTACGACTTCACGACCCCCTATTTCGAGGCGCGGCAGCTCATCGCCGTGCCCGTCGCCAGCACCGTCACGAAGCTGCAGGACCTCGCCGGCAAGAAGCTCGCGGTGGTCACGGGCAGCACGGGCGACGACGTGGCCTCGCGCGCCTTCGGCAAGACCAGCCCGAACATCCGGCGCTTCGACACCACGCCGCTCATCATCGCGGAACTGGCCGCCTACGGGGTGGACGCGGCAATCGGCGACAACGGCGTGATCGCCTACCGCGTGCAGAGCCAGAAGACGCTCAAGACGGTGAGTGACCCGTCGTTCCCGAAGGAGTACTTCGGCATCGTCGTGAAGAAGGGGAACGCGGCCCTGCGCGAGCAGCTCGACGCCGGCTTGGCCGGGATCATCGCCGACGGCAGCTACGCGCGCATCTACCGCACCTGGTTCAAGACCGATCCGCCCGTGCTGCCCAAGCCGTAGCGGCGCATCGTGGCCATGGAACCCGTGCTCTGGTTCGGCTGGTTCCGCGCCGACATCATCGCCGAGTACGGCGAGCTGTTCTGGCGCGGCCTGGGCATGACCATCGGGGTCACGCTCATCTGCATCGTGCAGGGATCGCTGCTCGGCCTGCTCGTGGGCCTGGCGCGCCTGGCCGATGCCCGGCACAATCCAGCGAAGCTGCTGTGCCGGGTGCTGCTGCGCTGGCCGGCGTCGATCTACGTCAGCTTCTTCCGCGGCACACCGCTGTTCGTGCAGATCCTGCTCATCCACTTCGCCGTGCTGCCGCTGCTCGTCAATCCAGTGGACGGACTGATCGTGGCCGGCGACGCGGCCCGTGAGCTCAAGCAGAACTACGGCGCGCTCGTGTCGGGCGTGCTCGCGCTCACGCTCAACGCCGGCGCCTACATCTCCGAGATCTTCCGCGCCGGCATCCAGTCGATCGATCGCGGCCAGATCGAGGCCGCGCGCTCGCTCGGCCTGTCGTTCCCGCGCACCATCTACCACGTGGTGCTGCCGCAGGCCTTCCGCCGCATGCTGCCGCCGCTGGGCAACAACGCCATCGCCCTGCTCAAGGACTCGTCGCTCATCTCGGCCATCGGCCTGGCGGAACTGGCCTATGCCGCGCGCACCGTGGCCGGCGCCTACTCGCGCTACTGGGAGCCGTACCTCACCATCTCGCTGATGTATTGGCTGTTGACGCTGGCACTCGCCTACGGGGTGCGGCGTCTGGAGATCAGGTATGGCCGAGGCGATACGCGTTAGCGCCCTGACCAAGCACTACGGCCAGCTCCAGGTGCTACGCGGCATCGACTGCGCCGTCGCCGACTCGGAAGTGGTGTGCGTGATCGGGCCGTCGGGCTCGGGTAAGAGCACGCTGCTGCGCTGCCTCAACGGCCTCGAGGCAGCGTCGAGCGGGCAGGTGCTGGTGCACGGCGTGCCGGTGCACGATCCGGCCACCGACCTGGACCAGCTGCGCACCGAGATCGGCATGGTCTTCCAGCGCTTCAACCTGTTCCCGCACAAGACCGTGCTCGAGAACATCACGCTGGCGCCAGGCGTCGTGCGGCGGCTGACGGCCTCGGCAGCCCGGGATCGCGCCGAGCTCCTGCTGCGGAAGGTTGGCGTGCTCGACAAGCGCGATGCCTATCCCAATCGGCTCTCGGGCGGGCAGCAGCAGCGGGTGGCGATTGCCCGCGCGCTGGCCATGCAGCCGCGGATCATGCTCTTTGACGAGCCCACCTCGTCGCTCGACCCCGAGATGGTGGGCGAGGTGCTGGCCGTGATGCAGACGCTCGGCGAGGAGGGCATGACCATGGTCGTCGTCACCCACGAGATGGCGTTTGCCCGACGCGTGGCCGACCGCGTGCTCTTCCTCGACCAGGGACAACTCGTGGAGGAAGGCACGCCTGCCGACCTCTTCGACCAGCCGCAGGAAGCGCGCACGCAGCGCTTCCTGAGCAAGGTGCTCTAGGCCGTGTGCGCCGGCTCGACGTGTACGAGCACGTCGGCCACCCAGGGCAGGGTGGCGCGCAGGGTAGCGCGCACGTGGCCAGCGATGGCGTGCGAGGCGGCCACGGTGAGGGTGGGATCGACCTCGATGTGCAGGTCGATGTGGTGCTGCAGGCCGGTCTTGCGCGCGAGCACCTTGTCGATGCCGAGCACGCCCGGCACGGTAAGCGTCACCTCGAGGATCTGATTGGTGAGCACCGGCGGCGGCATGGTGTCGGCCAGTTCGAGGGAGGCATCGCGCAACACGCGCAGGCCGGTGATGACGACCATCACGCCGACGATCACGCCGCCGTCGCGATCGGCGGCGAGAAACCGCGCCGGATCGTAGGTGGCGAGGCCCACGGCGATGAGCGCGGCCACCGCCGACAGGATGTCGACCGCGTCGTTCCACGCGTCGGCCACGAGCGCCGAGCTGCCGAGACGACGCCCGATCCGGAACTTGACCGTCGACATGATCCCGCGCAGGGCGATCGCTGCAATCAACGCTGCCGCCGCGGCCAGTCTCGGCGGCTCGTGGTGCGCGCCCACGGCCTGCGCCGACTGATAGCTGATGAGCACGCCGCCGGCGCCGAGGATCGCCCCGACGGCAAACGCCGCCAGCGTCTCGAAGCGGCCGTGGCCGTAGGGATGATTGTCGTCGGCCGGGCGCGCGGCCAGGTCTATGCCCACGAGCACGATGCTCGAGGCCAGCACATCGCCCACGAACTCGAAGCCGGTGGCCACGACCGAGGTGGAATGGGCCAGCAGGCCGACCGCGATGTTGGTGCCAGCCAGCAGCGCGCTGACCCCGATGCCGGCTACGGTGAGGCGGCGGGCCGTTCTGTACGAGTCGTCGAGCGCGGTCACTGCTCGTATTGTGTTCCGAAGCGTGCCGCCCTGCGGCGGCCAGCGATCCGGCTCAGTAGTCGTCATCTTGTCGTCCGGATCGCCGTAGAGCCAACGCCCGCCCGGCTCTACCGACGCGATCACGCGACGGCGCGAGTCGTGACACCATGCGCGAAGCATGGGCGTGTACCTGATTCGACATGGCGAAACGGCGTGGTCGCTCTCTGGCCAACACACGGGCCGCACCGACGTGCCCTTGACCACCCACGGCGAAGAAGAGGCGAGGGCGCTGGCCGAGCCGCTTGCGCGCGTGACCTTCTCGCGGGTGTTCAGCAGCCCCCGTCAGCGGGCCCTGCGCACGTGCGAGCTGGCCGGACTGGCGGCGCCGGTTGCGATCGACCCAGACCTGGCGGAATGGGACTACGGTGACTACGAGGGACGCCGTGCCGAGTCGATCCGCACCGAGCGTCCTGACTGGAACCTGTTTCGCGACGGCTGCCCGGACGGGGAGTCGCCGGACGAGGTGGCCGCCCGTGTCGATCGCGTGATTGCCAGGGTGCAAGCGCTGCCCGGCGACATCGCGCTGTTCACCCACGGCCATCTCGGACGGACGCTGTGTGCCCGCTGGATTGGCCTCGACGTGCTCCACGGCCGGCAGTTCCTGCTCGGCACGGCCAGTATCAGCGTGCTCGACCACGATCGTGGCGGGCCGGCGCTGGTGTCGTGGAATTGGCGGGTGGACGGCCAGCGCGGCTGACCGTCCGCGCGCCAGACGCACACGGGCAGCTCGCTTCGCGCCAGAATGGAGTACGCCCTCCGACCTCGGGGCGTCGCCGCGTTCCGGCGTAAGCAGAGTGCCCGTGTTCATGTTCAACCGCGTGATTGTCCTGACGACCGTACGAGCTGCGGCCGTCGCTCTGGTGCTCGTGATCGCCGCCTGCCGCGCCCAGCCGGCCCCGCCGCCAGCAGCGAAGCCGGGCTCACCGGGGGCGACTCAGGCGCCGAGCGTGGCGGCGGCGGCGACGCTCGATCCCGAGGTGGCCGCCACCGTCGAGAAGGTGCTGAGCTCGGCCCAGCACCCCGGCCTCATGTGGAGCCACATTCCCGACGTGGCGCCGGCGCTGACGACCATCTACGAAGGCGAGCCAGACAAGCTGGTCTGGTTCACCGGCGCAACGCCTGACGCGATGACCGCCCCGGCCGTGGCCGCGGTGAACGCGGCCGGCGAACACGGGCTCGAAGCCAGCGACTACGACGGCGCTCCGCTCGCCGAGCAGTGGAAGGCGATTTCGGCGGGCACGGCGTCGGCGCCGGAACGCGCGCTCTTCGACGTGGCGCTGTCAGTGAGCGCCGCACGCCTGCTCAAGGCCGTGCACCTGGGGCGCGTCGATCCGGCCACCATGCTGTGGGGCTACGACGTGGCCACCAAGCCGTTCGACCTGGTGGCACGGTTCACCGAGATGCGCGCCGGCCAGGGGTTGAGCGCGATGCTCGACGAGCTCGAGCCGCCCGTGACGCACTACAAGCGCGCCCGCAAGGCGCTGGCGATCTATCGCGGTCTCGTGGTTGCGGGCGAGCCGCCGCTCGTGCCGCTCGTGGCCAAGGGCAAGAAGTTCGAGCCGGGCGCAGCGTGGGACGGCGTGCCGCAACTGGCCGCCCGCCTGCGCGCGTTCGGCGACCTGCCGGCGGGTGCGTCGAGCGACCCGGCTGGTGATGCGCCGACGCTGAGCGGCCCGGTCGTAGACGCGCTCAAGGGCTTCCAACGCCGCCACGGCCTCGATGCCGACGGCGTGATCGGGCCCGGCACCGTGAGCGCGCTCGACGTGTCGGCCGCCGCGCGCGTGCGCCAGATCGCGCTCTCGATG